>JANPGT010000234.1:0-4984 GCA_031424135.1 Chitinophagaceae bacterium | reverse complement strand
ATCGCCGCTTAAACCCAGTAATACGGCGATATCGGTTCCATGGCCCCTGCCTGTTTTGGCAAGAGATCCATATAACAGTACCTCAATGGCGGTGATATCGAACAATATATTTTTCTTTTCCAGCGAATGCAGGAAACGCTCTGCCGCACGCCATGGCCCCAGTGTATGTGAACTGGAGGGCCCAACGCCTATTTTAAAAATATCGAATGCTGAAATGGCTTCGTGTGGCACAAATAATGATTTACCCTAAAGGTAGCAAGTTGCCGCAGTATTGGCCAGAAGCTTATTGCACAGCTACCAACTCAATATCAAAAATCAATATCGAATTGGCCGGGATACTGCCAACAGCCGCGCTGCCGTAACCAAGAGACGGTGGCAGGTACAAGCGTATTTTACCTCCCTGCTTAATCAGTGGAATTCCTTTTTTCCAACCCTCGATAAGAGACAGAAGTGTAAAGCTGGCAGGTCCACTGGCGGTGGTTGTCTGGTCAAACACATTGCCGTTGGTAAGCATTCCTTTATAGTTAACCGTTACATAAGAACAAACGCCTGGTGTTTTATCGGCTCCGGGTGCGGATATCTCGTAATAAAGACCACTGCAATGCTTAACCGCCGTAGTAATACCGGCGCCGGAGAGATAGGTTTCCAGCTGGGTTATTTCATTGGCAGGTGCTTTTACAGCACAGGGATCGTAGCTGCAATTGGTATTACTGCCACTTTTACTGCATCCATTCAATACCGCAACCGTTGCCACTACCACTATAACGGATATAAAAATCTTCCTCATATTGTATAAAAATTTCGCAAATATATCAGTATGTGGAGACCATTCCTAATACTCTTTTGCTGCACCGGGGGGCTCATTTTCTTTTCGCTGTTTTGCTTCAAGTTCACGGTAATCCTGCTCATTCATATCCCAGCGGTGTTTTTTGGAAAACACGGCAATAAAAACCAGTATAATCAGGGCCGCCACTATCAGCACTGTGCCTGAGCTTTCTTCTGCGTGCCCATTGGCCCACATATTGGCCCGCTTGTACCAGCCGGACGAGTAATTAATTACAATTGGAATTACAAAAACCAGCCCTAGTGGCAGACCTACCAGCAGCTGCCGGAAGGTCTTTTTCTCCTTGTCGCGGTGCTGCCGCCAATACTCCATAAACGCTTTTTCCCTGTCTGTGAGCATAATTGTACAGAATATTGTGTAAAAATACAATTTGGGCCGGACCCACACGTTTAGAATTCTTTATTTGTTTGTAAGCCAGCCATTTATTGTAAATTACCGCATAAAACCATACGCGTGAAAGTTGATAACCTACTGGGGCCCTATTTTTACCAACATAAAAGACTTTCCCTGCCGGGAATAGGTTTGTTTACGCTGGCTGAGAACGCTGTATTGCCCGATGACAACGCAAAAGTGAAAATGCCCATCGAAGGCATCAGTTTCAGTGCCAAAACCGGCCCGCAACTGGATGATTCACTGATTGTCTATGTAAAAGAGCAAACAGGCAAAATGAAACCCCTGGCAGAAGCAGATTTATATTCTTTTATCGCTACCGCTTTTCAATACCTGAACATAGGCAAACCATTTTATTTTGAAGGCATTGGCACCCTGCAAAAAAACAAGGACAATGCATATACGTTTACGGCGGGCACTGTCATCGCCACCCAGAAAGCAGATGAGATACCAAACCGGCATACAGAAACCAAAAGGAAATCAGCCTACGAAAATGAGTCTCCGCGCAGCAGCAGCGGCAATACTGACAGCAGCAAATTAATCGTCCTGCTGGCCATCGTTGTAACACTTGGCCTGATTGGCTGGGGTGGTTATTATCTCTACAACAAAAATACCGGCGGCACAGAAGAAAACACGCAGACCAGTGTTCCGGCTGTAACCAGCACCGATACCGCGCAGGCTAACCAGGCTGTTCCCGATTCATCTGGCGTAAATCCCGGCAGCAACGCGGCTGACACTGGTTCTATACAGCAACCCAACGCAGCGCTGCCTGCTACCACGGCAGTTACTACACCGGTCAACACCCCCGCAGGTGCCTATAAATTCATTTTTGAAACAACGCAGAAAAAAATACGTGCAGCTAAACGTTATGAGCAGCTAAAGGGCGTGAGCATATTGCCGCAATACAACAATACCGTAGCAGTAGAGACTAAAGACTCTGTAACGTTTAATATCTATACCATCGTTAACTGCACACCCGCAGATACCGCCCGCATAAAAGAACAGCTGAACGCCTGGTATTATGGCGGGTCTGCCATAAAAGTAAAAATAGCGCAGTAGATGAAGCCTTCTGCTGATTACTGGATACAAAAACTACAGCTGGAAAAGCATATAGAAGGAGGCTCCTACACCAGGACCTACTGCGCGGGGCTGACCATTCCACATAAAATATTACCCGGCCATTTTAAAGGCGACCGGCCGGTAGCTACGGCCATCTATTTTTTGCTGGAGAGTGATCAGTTCTCTGCCATGCACCGCATTGCTTCTGATGAATTATGGCATTTCTATTATGGAGATCCTTTAATCGTATACGAAATTGATACGGCAGGAAAACTCACCCAACACCTGCTGGGCAATAATCCCGAAAACAATGAAACGTTTCAGTGCCTGGTAAAAGCGGGCAGCTGGTTTGGTTCGGCACCCAAAGAAGGTGGCGATTATTCACTGGCAGGCTGCACCGTATCGCCGGGTTTCGATTTTGCCGATTTTGAATTGGGAGACCGGGCAACGTTACTAGCGTTATTTCCACAGCACGCAAGCATCATTAAAATGCTCACTTAATCTTTCTATTCCGGTATTTTATTCGCACAGAGTTAACAGAGAAAAAGAGACACATTCTACATAATCACTTGTTGAATCATAGCTTATAAAATTATTGGAAATTACAAGGACCAAAGGCCCTTATTGATTTGTGATCCCGGCAAAAGCCTCTTTTTCTTGCTCACGCTGCGCGGAAAGGCTAACAGCTCACAGCTAAAAGCTAATGGCTTACCTTGCATCCACCACCTCAATCTCAAACACCAATACACTGTTTACCGGTATTTTGGAAGAGCGGCTGCGTATGCCGTAACCCAGGCTGGAGGGAATAATCAATTGAATTTTACCCCCTACCCTGCATAGAGAAAGTCCAACCTGCCAACCTTTTATTAAACGACCCAGTGGAAAGGAAGCCGGCTTATCTTTTGTCTGGTCAAAGATTTCACCGTTTAACAGGCTGCCCTTGTAATAAGCAGTTACCGTATCGGTAACCCTTACCTGCCGGCCAGTGCCCTCTTTCAACATTTTGTAATACAAGCCGCCCACGGAACCGGTGGTATCTAATTTTCCATTGGCAATCATTTCCGTAATCAGGCGGTTGTCCGTCGCTGCCTGTACAGCGCTGTCAGCGTTCCGGTAGAAATCAATTACCGGAGTGGTGGCAGTTCCATTGCGCAATAGGGTATCCCCCAACTTTATATTGGCCGGTTGAAACCCGCCATTCCACAAATAGAATTTATCGCCATCGGTGCCCGCACCATAATCTATCCTGTCTTTTGCCCTGCCCGTAGCATCGTATGAAAAACTGGCTTTGGTGATGGCATTCCATTGTCCATTCTCCAGGCGTATCCACTGGTTTCCGAAAAAAGCTTTTCTTGAAAGCTGTCCATTAACGCCCTGGAAATTTTCTACAAATGAATACAGGTGGCCCAGGTAATGGCCGTCTTCCGGCGCCCTGAAAGACGCCAGCAGCTTCCATTGCTGTAATTCTGGCATAAAAAAATACCCGGTATAAATGGTGGTTTGGGTAGCACTGTCGGGCAGTGCGGTTACTAAAAACTGATAGGCCGTTCCTGTTTTCCAGTTATATACCAGGTGACTATGCCCACCCGTTCCTTCATTACCAAAACCATCCGCTACTACATTGACGCCTTTGCCCAATAGCTGCACTTTCTTTTCTTCCGGTACCCTGCTTCGGTCTACGGCTTCATTACCTGCATCCCACACAGAAAAAATAATACGTCTTTCTGTGGCGCTGTTTACCTGCATCCCGAAATAACCTCTTGCAAAACCATCGGCCATGTAATAAGTATACAGGGGATCTGCGCCTGCAGGCACCATCAATTCGCTGTAAAAAGAAACCACTTTGGCGCTGTCTGCAACGGGATACTTTAAATGCACAGAAGCCGCATTGCGCCTTGGCTTTGCATTAAACTGAATGCCTGCTGCAGCACTGCCTTCCAGTTCAAGAGACTGAATGGCCGCGATGCTGTGGCCTGCTTTTTTCAGTACTGTAATTTCAATGTTGTAAAACCCAGGATGAATGCCCGCAACAGTACCTAGTTTTATTTTCCTGAAAACCTTGCCTGCCGGTACATTTACTACAAATTTTTTATGGGCGATACTCACCTGCAGCACCGTACCCGGTTGGGTATTTTTTGCCCAGAGGCTGAGCGTAAGCAAACCACTGCTGCCTGCGTTAAAAAAGTATTGCAATTTTTGCCTTGTATTGGTCCAGTTATGCAGCCCTTCTTTTTCACTGAACAGGACACTCTCCTGCTCCTCTTCACCTTCTTCTGCCGGCAACGCATAACCGGTAAAACCCGGCAGTTTCACCTGGGCGGGCAATAGCAGCGCAAAGAAACAGGCACATAAAAGGGCGAGAAAAATCTTTACAGCAGTCATACACCAGGCTTTAATTCATTCAAACTTAATGAAAGCCCGGTAAACGGCAATACAGGAATGTCTTTACAACTTATTGCAGGAAAGAGTTTATAATGGGCAAGAGTTTCTGCGACCAGACTGCATACTCTTTGCCGGAGAAATGCAGCCCATCTGCTGCCACCAGCGAAGGATCAGCAGCGGCTTTTCTTGATTCATCGGTAATATAGAGATACTGCACTTTATAATCTGCAGCAATCATTTTATTGGCTTCGTTAAAAGCATCAATCTCCCGGGCAATTTTCTGTTTATCACTGCCGCTGGCAAAAGGTG
>JANPGT010000233.1:0-4238 GCA_031424135.1 Chitinophagaceae bacterium | reverse complement strand
AGCAATTTTGGGTGTGGCATTTACCCTTTTTGCTTCCCAGAGGCGAACATAGCCACTAAGCCTTGCCACACCATGAGAATCAATGCCCCGCAGATCTGCAGACAGCAATGCTTTGGCGGCTGTTGCTGCATCAGCCGACGGGCAACCAATTTTTTTGAAAATAGTTTCAGTAAAGGTCAGCAGTGTTGCGTACGGAATAATTTGTTCGGGCATGGTTGGTTGATCGGTTGATTGGTTGACTGGTTTGTTAGTTGATTGGTTGATCAGTTGATTTGTTTATTGGTTCATCGGTTTTGATCAACGCGTGGTTAATAGCTGACGACTGACGTCTCACCATTCACGATTCACCACTCACGTCTCACGCTTCACGCTTCACGACTTTCATATTCTCCGCGTCCCAGTAAATAATTTTTTTCTGGAAATAACTGTCGTTGCTGGCCAGGCAGGGTGCTGCTGCGCGAAACGCGGTTACCGGTCCTTCAATGACGGGGCTGCCGGTTCTTACCGCTTCAAAGAAATTGGTGAAATGATCAACATGTTCATCGTAGCCATCCGGTTTTTTAAATTTAATGGGAGGCTTTACAGGCGCCTGCTTATCTGCTGCAGACCATTTTTGATCATATTGTTTTTTCAGTTCTTCCTGCATCGCCTGCGGATAAGTATTCAGTGCATCCCATCCGCCAATACCCGGTGCTTTTGGCATCAGGCTGTGGGTGATGCTGAGGCCATCCCCGCTTTTTTCCATCACACCTTCGCTGCCAATAAATTTTACGGAGCCATGATCGCCGCCACCGCTGATAAAGTTTACCCGCAGCATTACCTGGAATGCAGGGTGTTCCGGTGTTTCAGGATAATCCATAATAGAAGTGGTTACATCGGGCACGTCGCGGCCATCTTTCCAATAGCTGAGCTGGCCGGCAGAAAAAATAGCAGAGGGGCCTTTGGAACCGGTAACATAGTGAATGCCGGTGAGCAGGTGTACAAATAAATCGCCTGGCATACCGGTACCAAAATCTTTATAGTTGCGCCACCAGAAAAACTTCTTTGCGTCATAGGGTTGTTTGGGCGCGCCTGCAATATAACGGTCCCAGTCAACCGTTTGTGGCGATTGATCCGTCGGCATGGTATATTCCCAGGCACCAATGGCGCTCTGGCGGTCATAAGTAGCCTCAATGCAATTCAGTTTGCCTATTTCTCCTGCTTTGAATAATTCTTTTGCTTTCAGGTAATCAATACCACTGATGCCCTGGCTGCCCACCTGCATTACTTTTTTTGTCTGTTGCTGTGTTTTTATTACTTCCAGTCCCTCACTGATTTTATGCACCATCGGTTTCTCGCAGTAAACATGCTTGCCTTTGTTCATAGCGTCTATGCTGATGCGGGCATGCCAATTGTCGCTGGTGGCAATAATAACGGCGTCTACGTCCTTCCTTTCCAATACTTCCCTGTAATCGCGGGTGGTAAAAAGGTCTTTGCCGTAGACTTCTTTCATTCTTTCCAGCCGGCCGGTGTATAAATCGCAGGCGGCGGCCAGTTCAATACCGGGTACTTTCAGCGCGGCAGACAGATCATTAAAACCCATAATGCCGCAACCTATTACTGCCACGCGGATTTTATCGCCGGCGCTGATGGGTTTGTTGTACTGCAGTATGCGTTCCTCCATTTTTTCCTGCGCCGCCAAATGATTCATTCCGCCGGTGCCCAATAAAAGACCGGTGGTGCCCAACTGTTGCAGAAATTTCCTGCGTGAAGAAGAAAGCTTTTTTGACATAAATGAAATTATGAATGTGGAAATGTAAAAATGTACCGATGAAGTTAAGGATTATAAAGTATTGTGTGGTGCAAAAGCCACATAGCCCCTCTTAAAAAATACCCCGGCGATACTACTCAATGTTGGATGCCCATCACAACGCATTTTGCCAAAGTTCAAAAAAGGGCGGACTACACTGGATATTTTCATAATGGTTTACGGCCGGCAGCATTCAACCCCGTTCGTGGTTGCACATCAGGCTGGATCCAATCCCCGGATTTCATCCGGGGCTATTCATCTTAAAACCTTCCAGGTTTTTCAACAACCCAGCCATCAACAGTCCATCCTTCAACGGCATCAATGAAATGCAGATGATGCGTAAACGCTCATTTCCAGATTTCCCACATTCATCACATTTTCATATTCATTTCGGGGCATAAAAAAACCACGCAGCTGCGTGGTTTTTTCTCAGGTATTTAACTGATAATTTTTAGAATGGTAAATCGTCTACAGGTTCGCTCATGTTTGAGTGCGCAGGTGCACTATTGGTTGCAGGAGCTGCACCGGTATTGTAACCACCCTGTGCAGGACCGCCATTATTGTCGCCACGGGTGCCCAAAAGCTGTACACTCAATACGCGCAGGTTTAAAGAAGCACCGGTGGTGCCATCATTTTTTGGATACGTTTTTACCTCTGGTGTACCATCTACATGCACCTGTGTGCCTTTGCGGAGGTACTGTGCAATGGCTGTTCTGTCTGTCCAGTAAGCGCATTCTACCCAAATGGTTTTGTCTTTTTGGTTTCCCTGTGCATCTTTGTATTTCTCCGTGTGTGCCACGTTAAAATTGATTACACTTTTACCGTTTACAGTGTTGGTAACGCAATCCTTACCAAGGTTGCCGATAGCCTGAAGCTTGATCATAAAGTTTAATTTAGCTGTGTACTTAAAATGTTTATCCGGCAATTTACAGTTTCCTGCAGAGGTTCAATGCTAAAAATTGCTAAATTTATTAACATTGGATGTGCAGAAACTATTGGTCGTGAATCGTGAGTGGTCAGTCGTCAGTGGTGAGTCGTGATTGCGAAATACCATCCGTATACCCAGCTAACAGACCAATCAACCGCCGAGCCAGCCAACCAACTGATTAACCCCGTCCGACCGGGTCATACGGGCGGGCAATCAATTACTCGTCCCCTCTTCCGCTGCCCGCGTCAATAAGCCGGCCAAAAAACAGTGCATTCATCATCAGCTTGGTGCCGCCCAGCCAGAAAGCCCTGAAATTGGGATTGTCTGCAATAGAAATTACCCTGCCGCTGCCCACGGTGTTTACCAGTACAGCAGCAGAATTTTTGATGGCTGCGTAATTTTCTTTGCTGATATACCCGCTTTGCAAAGGTGCATTGCCATAGAAAGCCGGGTTGGCATAAGGATTCCTGCTTTTTTCAGGAAAGGTTTTGCCGGCTTTGAATAAATCTATATACGGTTGCTGGTAGCCATAAAACAGGGGGTGGGTTATGTCTATGCCTGCCCTGAAAATGCCACCATAGTTTTGCTGCGATCCTTCGCGGTCGTTTTTGGAAGCATAAGGCAGTGCCATGCTGCTGTCTATCGCCCCCGCCACTTTTTTAAAGCTGATATTGGTGATGCCGTTTTGTGCTGTCCACTGCACCGCATCTTCCAGGCAGATAAGCGTACCGCCGTTTTGTACCCAGGCTTTTAATTTTTCCTTGCTCAGTTCACTGTAATTGCCGCTTACCATTACCAGGGTATTGTATTTGGCCAGTTCTACGCGGTTAAAGGTGTTTATTTCCAGGTGGCTAACGGGTATATTAAACCGCTGATCCAGCAGGTGCCATACCTCGCCCGCATCTGTAGCACTTACCCCTGTACCTACCAGCATGGCAATACCGGGTTTGCTGATATTCATAAAGCTGGCACTGCCCAGGTCAACACCCGTGGCCGACATGCCCGTAGTGAGCGGGTACACGGTAACACCATTTTTCTCAGCGCTGCTTTTTAACAGGCTGTATACTTTATCTGCATCTGATTTTTGCAAACCCACAGGTATAAGAATACTGCCATAGCCAAATTTCCTTTTACCGCCTTCAATACCGGCCTCAAACGGGCTGCTGGTTACTTTGGCCAGTATGCCATTGTCAATCAGTTCATAGAGCATGCGGGGCGCATACAATTCATTCCATTCAAAAACATAGGCATAATTTGTTTTGACGCCCAACATGGTACCCACAGGCATGGATACACTATCTACCCTGTTGCCTTTTACACCCACTGTATATTTCGCAGCATTCAGTTCTGCATAAGGCAGCCCGAAAGCCAGTGGCATGGTCCAGGCAGTGATATCATAAAAAAGGCTGTCTTTATAGCTGAGTGTTTTATCAAAAATGCCGCGCAGCAGTCGGTACTGGGGTTGATTGGCCGGAATAATATAGGCGCTGCCTTTTTCAAAATTGACATTGTCTGCGCTTA
>JANPGT010000232.1:0-3043 GCA_031424135.1 Chitinophagaceae bacterium | reverse complement strand
AATACCTGTGAACGCTCATTGTGTACCCAGGGAAGCGTAAGGTTTAGCTGAAGGCGGCTTGTAAAACCATAGGAAAAACTAAGGTCTACCGCATGTGAATAGATATTAACTGCATTGCCATGATCCTTGCCGTCCAGTCCTATACCCCCGCCTGTATTCTGACGCTGGGGTTGTTCTTCAGTGCCCACAAAATGCCTCCACGAATGAAAATAGCGGTAGTTGGCACCAATCTGGAACTCACCCTTTCCCAGATTATAAGAGTTGGCACCATTTAAAGCGGTAACGCCACCCATCTGGCGTACGGCTACGCAACCCTGCGCGCTGATTTGCTGATTTGCTATGATAAGGAATAAAGCAGTAAAAAGTATAAGTCTCATAATCAGTTAGTTGTTTGGATTGTATGGAATTAATTAGTTGCCGGCTATTTTTTCATTTTGAGTTTCGCGACTACCAGCTCACCTACTTTTTTTCCATATTCTGTACTTATAATACAGGAATGATGAAAATGAATACCTCCGTAAAACCTTGCCCAGTTGTTTTCGATTGCCGCTTCGCGGAAGGATGCGTATGAACGGCTTTCAATGCCAAACTCCAGTTCCGTAGTATCTGTGTAGGCAAACTTGTCACCGAAGACGCTTGTAAGCGCTTCTGCATTGGCAGAAGAAACGGTAGAATGGCCACAGGTATATTCAGGAAAAGGAGGTGTTTGCAAAATGGGCTGCCAGTTGGGATCAATGTACTTGTTGATCACAGTTTCTGGTCTTACAGTATTGGAACGGAATTTCTGATCCCAGCACTGGATAAAGGCATCAAACTGGGCAATGGCAGTAATAGCATAAGCATATACGGTAGTTCCGTAGTCAGCTTTCGCTTTTTGGGCCGCAATGCCGGTAATGCTCATCCAGTGACCGGGAGGTGAAAATTTCTTGGTGCCAAACATTACGTGGCCGGACACATTCAGTTTAAATGGATTATCATCCCAGAATTCGGCAATATGCCGTTGCTCCGGTGTAATACTGTCAATCGCATTTTTTACTGCCATCACTTCCTTGTAGTAATCACTGTTCTTATTGGTGATATCAAACTTGTATTGTGGTGGCGGAATAAACTGATCTGCACTATCCATTACCAGCGTACGTATCTCGTTCCAATGAGGTTCCATAGCGGAAGTATAAGCGGGCGGGGTAGGTACCCAGCGACCGGGCGAATCAAGTACATTGTACTTTGAAGCACTGCGGGTTTGTGCATAATTATCTTTTTTGCTCCAGGCAAGTACCGCGCTGGAAACAGTATCTGCATAGGCAATGGTACTGGCCAGTACGGCGTCGGGCATACCATTGTCTGCTACCATTTTTTTCAGGCTGTCTGTATATTCCTGCATACTGCCTGCCGGGAAAGTAACAGCCTCGCCCAGTTTACAATAGGCCAGCAATGCGGCAAATTCATAATCAATCTTTTGACTGGTATCCGGCTTTGGCAGCGGCTTCAGCTGGTTCAACTGGCCAGCCAGTGAATTGTATTGCTGCGGGTAACCGCCGGCAATTACTTCATAGGCAGCAACGGAAGCATACAAATAATTACGCGATGCCACGATGGGGCTGAAATTATTACCCATAACCACGGTATTCAGCTCATACACCGTTTTGCTGAACAAAATAGGGTCGTGGGTGATTTTAGTGTAATCGCCTTTCTGCTTGCAGGATACAAAGATGCTGCAGATAATAGCCAATGCTACAATGTACTTCATTATAAATGTTGATTAAATATGAATGCACGCACACACTGCCGCCGGCAATATGCATTGGTGCAAAAAAGATAACTGGTTATGCCCTGGGGGGCTGCTCCGGAATGGAGTGAAGAAGGTCTGCTACCAGAACTGGCTGGTAAACATTATATGATTGCGCAGATAAAATAGTGGGTAGAGATGCCAGGTGCAGTGGCTGCGGGTTTTCATAGTCGCCCAGCACGCTTTTTACCAGGGAAACATTGGGCGCTCCCGATTTTTTTGCAGCATTGTCCTGCTGCAGGTCGTTGGTAATTTTAAACAAATCTTCTTTGGCTGATTCCAGGTGCTGTTTTGCCTGGTTGGGAATACATTTCAATACCAGCTGCCCGTCCTGCACTTTGCGTTTTACGTATTTGTAGTGGATGCCGTTGACTTCGATTTCTCCGTCGTAACGCTCAAATTCGGCCCAATCTGTCTGGTAGGGCATGCTTACGGGCACCTTAATTTCTATGAGATCTTCTTCGTTGTATTCGTTACGGTCAAGTTTTGCTTCCAGCTTTGTATCGGCATTTTGCTGCACGATATTGATCACCCAGCGGTAACCACACCAGTTGAACAGCAACAGGGCCAGTAACAGTATTGAAGCAATCTTTTTCAAAGCCAGTTTTAGTGAAAGTAGGAGCTAAGATAAAATAATTTCTCATATGTAGGCATACATCTACGATTATTTGCTGCATTTAGGCTGATTTAGGTCCGGCTTCGCCGGCTGCCGGGCTAATGGAACGCAGATTTTTATGATTGTGAGGATGGGGGTATGATAACTCATAATAAGCTCTTGTTCATACTTCTAGTTAAGTCATTGCAGTGCGTCACGCAGATACGAGCCGATGAGAACACCAGACCAACGAAAGCCATCATGACCTATCATAAAAATCTTGAACATCTGCGTTCCATCTAACCGGCTTCGCCGGCTGCCAGGCTAATGGAACGCAGATTTTTATGATTGTCAGGATGGGGTATGATAACTCATAACAAGCTCTTGTTCAAACTCATATTGTTAGTTCTGCAGGCCTCAGGGCCCAGCCAAAAGATATCCTGCCAATCATAATAATCATAAAATCTGCGTTCTGTCATTTTGGTAGGTGGCACACCGGACCACGGAGGAAATCTGTGTTTCATCTAACCGGCTTCGCCGGCTGTCAAACTAATGGAACGCAGATTTTTATGAGTGTCAGGATGGGTTATGATAATTTCATAACAGGCTCTTGTTCAAACTCATATTGTTAGTTCTGCAGGCATCAGGGCCCAGCCAAAAGA
>JANPGT010000231.1:0-3217 GCA_031424135.1 Chitinophagaceae bacterium | reverse complement strand
GCTGTAAACCCCATCAGCTATGCCATGATGGGGTTGTTGCCACAGTTTCACCGCAGGGAGGCTACCATTGCACAAACGGTTTCTTTACTGCTTAAGCATGCTTACGGTATTAGCTATACGCCGGTGAATGTGCCGTGTAAGTACCTCGCGCATTGAAATATTTCACGCGAAGACGGCAAAGAAGAAAGGCAAAAAGGGTCTTCCTTTTGTGGCGATGGTTTCTCGCAGCGATCACGGCGGGGCGGCGAACACAGCGAAACCATTTCTCACGGCAGGGTTTCTCGCAATGCTCACGGCGAAGCGGAGAACACGGCGAAACCATTTCCCGCAGCGATCATAGTGAAGCGGCGAACACAGCGAATTTCCGCCCTTCCGCTGCCCCGCCCTTAGCGCCGCGTGAAACCCGTCTTCGCAGAAGACAATCTCCTTTGCGTGAAACCCAACAAAAAAGCCCCGCCAAAAGCGAAGCCTTACTTGCAGGTAGGAATATTTTGTGCTTTCAAAGTCGGATAGTTTCAACGGTCAGGATCATAAAAGGAACAGGATTTTTAAAACGGGCGGTCCATCTAAGTTTTCTCATGCTACCCTGCCATTCATCTCATTGCCTTGCTGGTTTTTCTGCAATTTCAGGTGAAGGCGGCTAAAAAAGCGTTCGGTAATTACAGCTACAATATTTTGGGTGATGGATAGATAATACGCATTGTCTTCTGTATTCATCACCTTGTCTACCAGGCTACGGTAAGTGTTGTCAAGGGCATCGGCAAAAAGTCTTTCTTCTCCCAACTGCAGGTATTGTTGCAGTACGCTTTCGCCTACACCGGGCAATTGCGTGGCCAGCCATGTCCGTGGTACCATTATTTTCAAACGGTTTACACAGGCACCGCCGCTGCCGCTGAGGGTAAAACGGTCGTTGCCGGCGGTTAAGAAAATAGAGGTTACAATTTTGTCGTCATAGGATACGGAATCATTGTTTAGCGAAATACTGAATTCGGTGCCTGCTTTAATCTGGTTGATGTGCAGGGCCACAAATTCGGGCCTGGCTACAGACAGTTCCAGCTGAAAGTCTTTATGCAGGATGTAATTGGAGGTATAGGCATAAAAACCGTTCGGAAACTCCAGTAGTTTGTAATTGCCGGTGGCAATGGCATCGTTCAATATTATCTTTTTGCCATACTGGTGATTGGTTACTTCGGCTACAAATTCCGGCAAATCCTGCTCGTCAAAATTCAATCCCTCGTAGTTCAGTGTAAACATATTCTTGCTTGCTTTTTGTTCCCTTGTCCAGCCTGTGTGTATAAATCACATACTGTCTACTATAGACGTGCCACGATGAAGTTTCGTTCGCAGGGTTGCACCCTTATTATGCCCGAAAAAGGCAATTGAATGGCTGAAGAGGGCAGAATAGAGGGAAATTGCTGATTTTGAGATTGGGTGATATTGCTGATTTCGGGATTGCGGGATTTTGGGATGTCTTATTTGAGGAATTGCGCATCAGTTGAGTCAGCTGTTATTCACTGGCATTAGGGTTGTCAAAAGTTGTCTTTAAAAGCATTTTCGTCATTTCATTGCATGCTTTTTTGCTGCACCATAAGATCCTTCCGAAGCCTGTACCGTACAGGCGGTATCGGGATGACAGGAATTTCGGTGTTTTAATGTTTGCGTGAATACCGGGTATCATCAGCAATTGCGCATAAAAGAAATCCCAAAATTCCCCAATCAGCGATCCCAAAATCTGTCTTTAATTCTGGTTAATCTTACTCGGCAACACCCCAAACTCTTTCCTGAACGCGGTGCTGAAATTGCTGAGGTTTACATAGCCCATTTCAAGTGCTACCTGTTTGATAGAGTATTTATGGGTCTCCAGCACTTCGCGGGCGGCGCGCATGCGGGCTTTCTGAAAGTATTGGTAGATGGGCACGCCAAACACGGTTTTGAAATTGTTTTTCAGCTTGGTCTCGCTGATGTTTACGCGCCGGGCCAGCTCGGGTATAAAAGGGGCAGGGTGAAAAAGATCTTTGGTGATCAGCGATTCCACTTCCATCACCCGGTTAATGTCTTCGCGCGAAAGTTTCAGATCAAACTGGTTGCCTTCCATCTTAACGGCCATCCGCATAAAAAAACGTTCCAGCAGCAGCATGATGCGGTTCTGTATGGCAATCTGTTTAAACTGGCCCGTGCTGTTGATGAGGTCCAGTACTTCCTGCAGCAGTTTTTTGTATTCCATATCCAGCGGCTCCATGGTAATGCGGCTGGCTTTCAGCGAAAGGTATTTGTGCAGCAGCCCGCTTTCTGAACTTACGCCCAGGTGTTTGGCCAGCCATTGATTGTCCAGCAGAATATTAATACCGCGTACGCTGGTGCCGGCTGCAATTTCATAATTGGCATCAAACAGCGAACTGGTGAGCAGGGCAGTGGAGAAAGGCGTTTTTTTGGCGTGGTGAGCATCATTGTCAATTTCTACCAGTATATCTCCGTTAATGTCCACATCGGTAAACCAGATGGTATAAAATTCGCGGTCTATTTTTTTTCTTTTCAGCAGGAAGGTTTCAGCAAAGGAATGATCATAGGCAATGGCCTGCAGTCCGTCCTGCATGGCGATGTATTGTACAAAACCCGAAGCTACATGAGAGGGGTATTCCATGCGGTCGTGGTGCAGGGGTACTTTAAATGCTGTTGCCAGGTCGTACAGCAGATCCCTGTAGTTGATACTTTCGTGTTCAAAAACTACCATCAGTGTAAAATTGAGGTTTGCTATCACCCATCAGCGCCCTTGCTTTACCAATTACAGCCGTTTATCAGCGATACCGGAGAGGATTGCGCCTTGCAGAGAGAATATACCGTTTGATATTCATCCAGAAAGCCACAAAAAGATAGATAATCACAGGAGAGCCCATCGTAAGAAATGAAATGTAGATAAAGTATTTGCGGATGGTAGCAGAGGCAATGCCCATTTTTTCGCCTATATAAGAGCAAACGCCGAAAACCTGCCACTCTACAAATTGTTTAAAACGTTTCATGAATACTAAGGTAAAAAAAAATGGGCACAGAAAGTAAAATGTTTATCCTTACCATTGCCTGTGGAGGGGTTTTCTTTTGCGGCGATGGTTTTCACGCAGCGGACACAGCGGGGCGGCCGGCACGGTCTGACGTCCCCGTCTGACCGATAGTGGTTTCACGCGGAGACGGCAAAGTAAGGCAAAGAGGGGCTGGCTTTTGC
>JANPGT010000230.1:0-7021 GCA_031424135.1 Chitinophagaceae bacterium | reverse complement strand
TACTCACGCCTCACGCCTCACTCCTCACGCCTCAATCCTCACGCCTCACGCCTCACGCCTCACGCCTCACGCCTCACGCCTCACGCCTCACGCCTCACGCCTCACGCCTCACGCCTCCTCCTCATTGTAATACACTCTTTTCAGTTTAATACCCTGCACCGGCGCCACTATCAGCGGAAATTTTTCAATATTTACATTAGAAGGGTCAAGGCCAAAACCTCTTTCTTCGGACAGACTGATCTCTTTCAGCCAGAAATACAGTTTCATGACCACTCTTTCAAAGAAAGGCAGCTCATTGTCCTGGCTCAGGTATTTCTCCATTACAATAAACTGGAAATCGCCCACCACGTTATTGCGCTCCAGGCTTTCATAGCGGCTGGTAATATTAACTTCTTTGTTTTGCACCAGGTCTTCCACTACTTTCCTGAACATGAGGTTAATTTTAGGCTCCATCCTGAAACCCAGTTTAAACTCTACGCGGATAATATCGTTGGGAATGATATGCTCTACATTGTATTCGCTGGTATAGGGGTCATCCACCGTATCTACATGCACAAACCAGTAAATATCTGCCCGTTTGGGTTTCTTATTCAGAATGGAATAAATGATTTTGTGCTCAATTTCTTTGGGGTTATTGGCACTTGTCATATATACCAGGTGGGTAGCATATTTGGGAACGGTTTTGTCGTTGCTCAGTTCCTGTATCTGTGGCAGGTAATGTTCCAGCCGCACAAACTCAACATACCTGTTTTTAATTTTCCGGCTGCGGTACCATATATACATAATGGCAAACAGGCCCCCGGCCACCAGCAAGGCAACATAGCCACCGTGTTTAAATTTGTCGAGGTTGGCAAATAAAAAGCTCAGTTCAATAGACAGGTACACCGACAGGTATAAATAAATCCACATAGAGGCGGTTCTTTTTGTGACCAGGTAATTGGCAAAAAGAATGGACGTGGCCAGCATACAGAGTGTAATGGCCAGGCCATAATCCGCTTCCATATTGGTAGATTCCCTGAAATAGAGTACCACCCCGCTGCAGCCGAAAAACAGTAAGAAATTGATACCGGGAATATAGATTTGGCCCCTTTCTTCTGTAGGAAATACCACCCTCATTTTGGGCCACAGGCTCAGGCGCATGGCCTCACTGATAAGGGTAAACGAACCGCTTATCAGCGCCTGGCTGGCAATAATGGCTGCCGCCGTGGCAATAATAATACCGGGTATAAGAAACCACTCTGGCATAACACCGTAAAAAGGATTAAAGCCCTTACCAATCATCTCTTCTGTGATCATCACGCCTTTCTTGTACGTGAGTATCCAGGCGCCCTGTCCCAGGTAGTTCAATATCAGGCAGCTTTTTACAAATATCCAGGATACGCGGATATTGCTGCGACCGCAATGACCCAGGTCGCTGTACAGCGCCTCTGCCCCGGTAGTACACAGGAATACGCCGCCTAATATCCAGAAACCGTTGGGGTAGGTAGTAAGCAGTTTAACAGCATAATGGGGGCTCAGTGCTTTAAAAATACTGAGGTCTTCATGAAAATGGATGATACCCAGGATGGCCATCATGGTAAACCAAATCATCATCAGCGGGCCAAAGATTTTTCCGATAGAGGCGGTACCGAATTGCTGCAGGAAAAACAGCATGGTAATAATGCCCAATACAATATAGATAATGGTTTTTGTCTGGATGCCGCTCAGTTGCGGAATATTGCGCAAACCCTCAATGGCAGAGGTAACGGAGATGGGCGGTGTAATCATTCCATCGGCCAGCAGGGCGGCACCGCCAATCATAGCCGGCAATACCAGCCATTTTTTTTGCCTCCTCACCAGCGCATAGAGCGAGAATATGCCCCCTTCGCCCCGGTTATCTGCCTTTAAAGTAAGGATCACATATTTTAAAGTTGTTTGCAGCGTAAGGGTCCAGATAATACAGGAAAGGCTGCCAATGATAAGATCGTCCGTAATTATTTTCCCTTTGGTAATGGCGTTCAGTACATAGAGGGGAGAGGTTCCGATATCGCCATAAATAATTCCGAGTGCTACAATTAACCCTGCCGCACTTACTTTGTTAATGTTAAGATGTTTACTCACGGTAAAGAAAATTATAGATCAGGGGTTAGGGATTGCAGTTATACTTGTTACAGAATGGGGGTTGGCGCTTGAAATCCTGTCCCGGCAATCCATGCTGTGTTGCTTCCTTCTGCAAATGGCAGTACCTGCTTTTGTTCCAGCAATAACTATCAACTGTTCGTTTCATTGTTCCGGTATAACAAATTGCGCCGGGAGTAACCCCGACGCCGCCACAAAGGTATACGTAAAACCAATTCCACGGGTTTTTATGTAAATGGCTGCTGCCGGGCATCTGCCATTTACCAACATACCGTTAAAAATTACCTGTAAGTCCTGTTGGACCCATCTTTCGGCGGGGTTAAAACGTTATATAGGAGCAATTACTATTCATAAATTGGGGCCTATCCTGTAATTTTAATAACCGAAATAATATTGTATGCCGTATAAAAGGTTACTCGCAGTTGCATTGCTTTTTTTTACCGTAAGCCTGGTGAAAGCACAGGCGCCGAGAATTGTGTACACGGAGCCGGAAAAAGACGACAGCCGCCGCACCAATTTTGAAATCATAGGTAAGCTGAATGGCAATTTCCTGGTATATAAAGCCAACCGGAACGACGATGCTATTTGTATCTACGACAACGATATGAAACTGAAAGAAAGGGTAAAGCTGGATTTTACCCCTGATCAGCAGCTGATCAATATTGATTTCATAGCCTACCCCGATTTCATCTACATGATTTACCAGTACCAGAAACGGAGTATTGTGCATTGCATGGCTGCCAAACTGGACGGCAATGCCAAAAAATTGATGGATCCCATAGAGCTGGATACTACCCAGGTGGGCTTCGCCTCCAACAATAAAATCTATACCACCATCAACAGCGACGATAAGCAGAGCATTATGGTGTTTAAGATAAACAGCCGCAACCGCGATAATTTCGTTTTTACCACATTGCTGTACAACAAAGATCTGCAGCTGCGCGGGCGTAAAGAGCGTATGCCCCTGGCGATGGAAGAAAGGAATGATTTTTTTACCGATTTTTTACTCACCAACGATGGCGAACTGGTGTTTGGCAAATTCCTGCGGCAGAATTTCAATGAGTACATTACCAAACTGTCAATGGTTATCAAATACCCCGATTCTGCGCAATTGTCTGTAAACAATGTAGACCTGGAAGGGAAAATACTGGACGAGATTAAGCTGAAAACAGACAATACCAACAAACGCATCCTGCTGAACGCTTTTTATTACAAGCAGAAACGCGGCAGTATTGAGGGCCTGTATTCGCTGTTATGGGATAAGACCGAGAATAAGAAAATACGGGAGGTGAGCAGCATATTTAACGACGAGTTACGGGCCAACGCAAAAGGCCAGGATGCTTCCATGAAAAATGCCTTTAACGATTTTTTTCTGCGCAACATTATAGTAAGAAAGGATGGAGGGTATCTACTGGTCACCGAATCTGAATACAGCACCAGCCGCGGCAATGCCTTTAACCGCTGGGATTATATGGGCTATGGCAACCCCTGGATGTCGCCCATGGATTACTATTCCTATTCGCCCTATGGCTACTACGGAAGTCCCTGGAACCGCTGGAACAATATGCAGAACACCCGCTACAATGCAGAAAACATCATGCTGCTTTCTTTTGATAAAACAGGCACTGTAGACTGGACCACGGTCATCCCCAAAAGCCAGTATGACGATGAATCGGACAATATGATTTCCTTTCAGTTAATCAATACCGGGTCAGAAATACACTTCCTGTTCAATATGTCTGAAAAACGTACTATGATGTTAAACGATCAAAGCATATCTTCAGAGGGCAAACTTACACGCAACCCTACTTTAAAGAACCTCGATAAGGGATATGAGTTTATGACACGTTCCGGCAAACAGGTATCTTCAAGGCAGGTTATTGTACCGTGTCTGTATCGCAATTATCTTTGTTTTGCGAAACTAGAATATTAAGCAACCAACCCAAAAAACACCATTTTGATCGGAATCTTTAAACAAAAAAATCCCGGTAATGCATTGGTATTGTTACTCTATGCACTGGTACTGAAGTTTTCTTTTTTTCTGCATCCCGAAAAGTATATAGTTAACGAAGGCGACAATTACATCTTTAATATCATCGTCAAATTTCTTTCGTCTTTAACTACCGACAGCAACCCCCTGGTTTTTTCTTTGCTGGCCTTTATCCTGCTTTTTGTACAGGCCACCCTGTTAAACCGCATCGGCAATTCGCTTAAGCTGCTGCCCAAATCCAATTTCCTGATTGGCATGTCTTATATCCTGATCACCTCGCTGGTGCATGAATGGAACCTGTTTTCCGCTCCACTGCTGGTGAATTCACTGCTTATATGGATTTGCTACCGCCTTACCAACCTTTATAACAACAATACGCCTAAAACAGCCATCTTTAATGTAAGCATGCTGGTAGGGGTACTGCCGCTTATCTATAGCCCGGCTGTAGTATTCCTGGTGCTTCTGATGTTTGCGTTATTGATTATGAGGCCCTTCCGGATTACTGAATGGATGGTTGCCCTGCTGGGTTTTACCACACCTTACTACTTCCTCTTTGTGATACTGTTCCTGGGTAACCAGTGGAACTGGCATAAGGTAATACCGGATATCTCTTTTCACCTGCCCAAACTGCCTTCTTCTTTGTGGATTACCGGTGGTATTTTTTTTATGGTGATACCTTTTTTAATAGGCGCCTGGTATGCGCAGGTAAACCTGGGCAAGATGCTGATACAGATGCGTAAAAGCTGGAGCCTGCTGCTGGTGCTGTTAATAGTAGCTGTACTTATTATATTGGTAAACCCGGGTAATAATTACCTGCATTGGTTGCCGGTGGTGGTGCCCCTGGCCGTTTTTCATGCCGCAGCTTACTATTACCTGCCCGGCCGCTGGTTTCCGCTGCTGCTGCACTGGGCCATATTTGGGTTTGTGATTGCACTCAACTATACCGTACACAGCTAAGAGCCAGGAGGGCAAGGAGAAAAGGAGGGCAGAGAAGAGCTAAGGGGGCAAGGAGAAAACCAGCTAAGGGACCGGCGGTATCGCAAAAGCATTTTGTAGCGTTTAAGTCTCTTTTTCCTCATTTTCTCTTTGTTCTCTTAGCATGTGACTAAAAACTCTTTTCCTCCTTATTCTCTTAGGCGCTCTTAGCTTATCTTTACCGCCTCCAATACTTTTATTTATGAAATTTGGCGTTGTAGTATTTCCAGGCTCAAATTGCGACCGCGATATGCAGGATGCCCTGCAGCAGGATCTGAAGAAAGAAGTGATGATGCTTTGGCATAAAGACAAGGATATCAGCATGTTTTCTACAGAGGATTGCCTGGTATTGCCCGGTGGGTTTTCTTATGGAGATTACCTGCGCTGCGGCGCCATCGCCCGTTTCAGTCCCATGATGCAAAGCGTTATTGATTTTGCCAACAGGGGGGGTAAAGTGCTGGGGATTTGCAATGGTTTCCAGATACTCTGCGAGTCTCACCTGTTGCCCGGGGTATTGCTAAGAAATGTCAACCAGCAGTTTGTCTGCAATAATATATATGTAAAAGGCAGGGGCTCCGAAAAGGCTTTGAAAATACCCATTGCCCACGGAGAAGGCAGGTATTTTGCCGAGAAGAAAATATTGGATGAACTGGAAGCCAACGACCAGGTAATTTACCGCTATTGCGACGCACAGGGCAATATCACCGTAGCCGCCAATCCCAATGGTGCCATCCGGAACATTGCCGGCATTTGCAACGCTGCCGGCAACGTATTTGGTATGATGCCGCACCCTGAAAGAGCCTGTTCCTCCGCATTGGGAAACACAGACGGACGGATTATCTTAAACGCATTGTTAATGAGCCGCCAGCCTGCCGTGGTATAGTTTATTTTACCTTTTTATTAGCATAGTATTATAGAACTTTGCCACGATAATTTCGTTCTTGTGTCAAATATTCCTGCGTTTATGAAAAAAATCTACTTTTTATTTTTCCTTGGTTTATTGGCCACCGCGGCAAACGCACAATCTGCCAAACAGGTGCAATGGGCGTACACCGCAAAAAAAATAGCCGATAAAACCTACGAGGTGCATATGACAGCCACCATTGGTTCCAGCTACCATCTGTATGCCCAAAATGCAGGTGTGGAGGGGCCCTTACCCACTACTTTTACTTTCGTTAAAAATCCTTTGGCAGTAACAGAGGGTAAGACAAAGGAGATAGGTAAGCTGGTGAAAAAATACGAGTCGGCCTGGCCCGGAACCGTTAATTTTTACGAAAAAACGGTTGACTTTGTACAGGTGGTGAAACTAAGGGGAGATATCAAAACCACCCTGGCCGGTGCAGTGGAATTTATAGTGTGTAACGATAGCCAGTGCCTTCCTCCTTCTAAAGTTGACATCAAAGTTAATATTGGCGGATAGTCTTATAGGCGACCATCATCTTCTCTATAAAACGGGTTCTTTGCAAAAGGAACCCGTTGGTTTTATAACAAACTGCAATGAAACAAATACGCTTCTCAATTGTGCTCTGCCTGCTGGCCATGGGCCTGGCTGCCCAGGATACTGCGCATACGTCAAAAATAGTTGGTTGGAGTTTTGGTGCTACAAAAACAGGCGAAAAGGCCTATAAACTTTCTTTCTCTGCCAGCATTCACAAGGGGTGGAAACTGTTTTCCACCAGCATGAAAGACGATGAACCCAATACGCGTATTAAGCTGGACTCATCTGCACTTGCATTTGTATCGGTACTGAATACCGTGGAGGCGGGGGATCTGAAAACAGCCAAAGAAGCTTTGCTGGGCGATATGACCATCCGCTATTTTGACAATTCCGCCATTATCAATACCAGCATCCAGGTAAAAGATAACAAAAAAGACATACAGGGCGTAGTGGCGTTCTTGGCCATCAAAGGCGTTAGTGTGATAGGGCCGGAAGAAGTG
>JANPGT010000229.1:0-4261 GCA_031424135.1 Chitinophagaceae bacterium | reverse complement strand
GCATAAGTACGCCGGCTGCAATATGGGATGTAAATGGTGATACCAGTCCCAACGGGAAATTATTTGTACAGTATCCTGAAAAGCGGTTGCAATACCTGCCGGATAGCCCCTATATCCGGGTAGCTGCAGATACCCCGGTATTCATCTATACCAATGCAGGTGGCGCACCGTTCCGCAGCATCACTGATTATATGGATACAAAATGGGCTGGTGAGCTAATGCTGGGTTTTGTCTCAGACAGCAGCCTGCTTATAGCCCGGCAAAATCAACAGAAAAAGGTTTTTTTTACCCGTTATGCAGTATACAATTTCATACGGAATACAGAAATTTTTTCGTTTTCAGACAGTAGCCGGGCAGAAAAAAAAGGGAAGCTGTTGTTTGGTCCGGGTGGCCGTTATTTTCTGCATTGCCTGGAGGGAGGTGATGCTGGTGCGCAGGATATTCCCCCCTTAATAGAAGTATGGGATATTGCGGCGCAAAAAAAGACAACTGTTCTGCAGGGCAGCCTGCTTGGTTATACCAATATTCCGGGTTATATGGCCATCGCTTTTATGCAGGTAAGCCGGAATGGGCAACCTGATAATGATACAAGCTATACAGTAGCCATTTTAAATAACTCCGGGCAGCAGGTAAGCGTGTGCCGCCTGCCGCAATCTCCTTCAGTAAGCTGCTTCAGCAACAATGGTCAATACCTTGCTACCGGTTATGAAGACGGTAATTTTGGCGTGTGGGAGATAGCAGGGCCAGTTGCGAGGCAGGTGGTAGCGCAGCAGAACCAGATAGACCCGGTACTGAACATTCACAACGACTGGCGGAGCAACAAAATGTTTTATATCACCCGCAATATGTACGGTATGCAGCCGGCACAAACATCGGGTAAAATTGCCCACCTCAGCACGGGCAGCCTTGCCATTAAAAAGCACCACTATTTCTTAACCGACCGTTACTGCATACTGGATGTGGGTGATGACAGAAGCGGACAACTCATGATTGTAAGCAACGATACCCCGTCCGTAATTGCATCGTTTTCTTACCAATGGGATTATATTGCTGATCATCTTATGGGCAGCCTGCTGCGCAATAAAAACCTGCATGATGAACATAAAGGAATGCTGACCGCATACCTGACGCACCCGGAACTGCAATCTGTTTCTTTTTATTCCCGTGGTATTGATGCATCCAAAGCTGGTGTAAAATGGCGGGTAGACAATGGTCCGCCCGCCGGCTTTGTTTTTGTTATCATCAAAAGCCTTCATGCTGCTGATACGCTGATGCTTTTTTCTTCTTTCGGGGATTTTATGTATAACAATAAAAGAAAGGGCTATATCTACCGCGGTTATGGCAATTATTTTATGTCTGCCCGTAATATGACTATTAAGCCACTTTCAGTTGGGATTAAACTCATGTGGTCAGTAATAAGCAATGATGCAAACTATGTGCTGGGTCGTAAACCGGATGAAGGCGCAAAGTTCAGGGTAGGTCCCGGTATTAAAGCAGATCCCCTTATCAACAGCGATGCGTATTTGTACTGCCTGGACCTTCAAAATAATTTCAGGTTCCGTACAGCGCTTACTTTTAAAGAAGACAGTATTTGTAATGTGGGTAGTTTTGTTTTTTCACCCAACGGGGAAACTGCCTGTATCTTATCCAGCGAGACAGGTGCGAAAGCCAATTTTATACGGGTAATAAATGCCCGCACAGGCGCGCCGCTGTATAATCTGAAATCAAAAAACAGCAGTTTTGTGAGTGGTGTTGAATATACCAAAGATGGCCGTTACGTGTACAGCTGGTCTGAGGGCGGGGGGGCCTGCGTAAAATGGGATATTGTCAGTGGTACCGAACTGTACAGCCTGGTGTTTTTCAATGATCATGACTATGCCATTATTTTATCCAGCGGCTATTACTATATCTCGTCCAGGGCAGATGCGCGTTATCTTAATTTTAAACTGAACAGCCGCCTTTACAATTTCAGCCAGTTTGACCTGCAGTTTAACCGCCCCGACCTGGTATTAAAGGCTATTGGCAGTAGCGATACAGCGCTCATCAATCATTATTTTGCTGCCTGGGAAGGACGTGTTAAAAAAGCCGGTTTCAGACCGCAGGAGGTAGGTAAACAATTAACTGCTATACCGCAGGTAACCATAGAAAAGGACAGCATCCCCTCTTATACGCAGCAAAAAGAAATTGATCTGCATTTCAGGCTGCAGGACAGTCTTTTCAATATCAGCCGGTACAATGTATTTATAAACGATGTACCCATCAACGGCATCAACGGCCGTTTGCTGTCACCCAGCCGTACGGCTGCTGTACACCAGAAAGTGCTGCTCACCGAAGGCATTAATAAGATTGAGGTTAACTGCGCCAACAGCCAGGCAACAGAGAGCCGGAAAGAAACCGTGTATATCAATTATGCACCATTACAGGCTCCGCAGCCAAAAACGTATTTTATTGGCATAGGTATTAACCAGTACCGGCAGCAATCTTCATTTGTAGATCTCAGTTACTGCGTAAAAGACATCAGGGATCTAAGCGAAGCATTGCGGCAGCAGTTTAAAGAGCAACTGGTAGTAGATACCCTGTTCGACGGCAATGCTACTAAAGAGGCTATACTCGCACTAAGGACCAGGCTGCTGCAATCTACCGTAGATGATAAGGTAATCCTGAGTTTCAGCGGTCATGGTATGGTAGACCCGGCAAACCCCGGCGATTTTTATTTTGTAACCGGCAATACGCGGGCAGACAATCCTTCGGTAAACGGCGTTTCTTATGCGGCGTTGGAAGATCTGCTTGACAGCATACCCTCCAGGAAAAAGCTGCTGCTGCTGGATGCCTGCCATAGCGGAGAATCAAATGGTGCAGTTGCTCCGGAAGCAGGTAATATACCCGGCATAAAAAAAGGCATAGATGAAAATGGGAAAAACAATGCAGGCAGCATTGAAATTGTGGATGTGGTGGAGAACAATACTGCCGGTGGAACTGCAGCCACTGATATATTTAAACTGATGAAGGAGGCTTTTGTGGATATCCGCCGTAATAATGGCGCCTATGTGTTATCAGCCGCGCAAAGTAATGAGTCAGCGGGAGAAGGAGGAGGTATTTCCAACGGCTGGTTTACCTCCTGTTTGATTGAGCAAATACGTTCAAAAACCAGCATGACCATTAATGAACTCAGCAGCCTTGTAAATAGATGTGTAAATCAGAAATCCGCCGGCAACCAGAATACCGACAACCGGCAGGAACTGGCAGAGTTTAACTGGCAGCTCTGGTAAAATGTAAAATAAGTATTTCCTGTAAAATACTTACACCATGGACGCTTCACTGTCCGGCTGTCTTTTCATAAAGCTGAACACATCTTCTGCTGTGCCGGTAAAAGGGCCATGAGATTCTATTTTCAATGCAGCCATGGCAGAGGCAAATTCTCCTGCTTCCTGCGGACCCTTGCCCAGTATGCGCTGTGATAGGTAACCCGCCATATACGTATCTCCGCAACCGGTAGTATCGGCAATTGTTTCCGGAATGAATACCGGGATATCATAGTATTGGCCATCAATGTATAAAACAGATCCTTTACTGCCCAGGGTAATGATAACTTCTTTTACGCCCCATTGGTGCAGTAGTGCAGCACCCCTCCTGATATCACTGCAACCCGTAATCACTTCCATCTCCTGGTCGTTTGCCTTCAGAATATCAATGTACTGCAGGGTTTCAGCTTTATCGCACCAATCAATGAGTACCACATTCTTATTCTCAACTGTACGCAGAAACCCCTGTACATCCAGCGATACCTGTCCACGGACCGAGAGTTCTTTAATAAAGTCCACCGACATATCATCGGCCAGCAATGGTCCCAGGTGAAAAATTTTTGCACTGATATCTTTAACCTGGTCCAGCGTAAACGGGTCTGCCTTACGCAATACCCGCTGCTGCCGGTTGTCAAGGTTTTCTCCATAAATGTTTTCAAAATAAACGGAATAAGCGCTTTTATATGCATCCACTTTAATACCCAGTGAGCGCAAAGCATCAACGCTGCTCATTTCAGTCTCCCCCAGCGAGGTCACCAGCAAATAATTGAGCGGCATATGCCTGATGGCATTAGAAAAGTAGTAGGAAGTGCCTCCCGGCATATACTTTTCAGAGCCCGGTGTAATTACTTTGTCTAAAGTGATATGTCCAACCCCACAGATATCATACATGTTGTTAACTTATATAGATGACTGCCTGTTCGTCAGGCAAAATGCAAATATACTAAGTAGATGCGTAT
>JANPGT010000228.1:0-7999 GCA_031424135.1 Chitinophagaceae bacterium | reverse complement strand
CACCAGCAACCATGTATAACTTTCGGGTGCCATACTGATTTTCACCTGTGCATTGTAATTTCTGTCAATACTGTACACCGCTGCACGTCCATCCTGTATAACCGTTGCCTGTTGCTGCAGCCCGGTATAATAAAGCGGCAGTGCGATAGTTCTTGTGATTGCTTTTTTTGTAGGATTAAAAAGCATTACCAGCGCTTTATTGGTCAACTGCGGATTCACATGCATCCAGCCATCCCAGTCGCGCCCATCTGCTCTTCTCAGGTGAATGATATCTGAATTAAGAATGGCGAAATATTTCTTGTACCAGCTTACCACCTCTATCACTGTTTGCTTTGTGGCTTCGGTATCGTATAAACGGGGGCCGCGGTAGCAGGCCTGTACACCAGCGCCGTAATACTGCATCATCAGCTGGCGGTAGTCATCCAGGTGCTCATTCAGTGGCTCCAGCACTGCTTCGGGGCCACCCCCCTGGTAACGCGTCAACGGTACAAAACCCCAGCTCATAGAAGGCGTTTTCTCCCAGGTGCCATCAAAAATATTCTGGCGGTTCAGCATTTTCTGCTGGTCTCTCGACAAAGAAAAATTCACCTCGCGGTAGCCTAATGCAATCTTGTTGGTGCCATCCAGGAAATACCAATCAGGTGCATTTACATACACCCCGTTTTCACTGCACCAGTGGTACAGGCTTTTCTGCAGCTCCATTTGCCGCCATTGGCTATCATCTAACCCCTTATGACCAGGATGGGTAGTTGAAGCACAGACATCTCCCGGGTAGGGACCATCATTTTCAAATAAATTAAAACCTGTCTGGCTGATAAAGTATTTTATTTTCTCCAGGTAAGCCAAACCCCATTTGCTGCCATAGCAGGGTGCATTGCCAAAGAAGGCACCACCGGGTTTACCTGTTGCAGGATCTATTACGTCGTCTTCATCGCTGATTCTTCTGGAGCTGAAAAGCGAATAACTGCCTATCAGGATATTTTTACTATGAGCGTAATCCGCCAGTTCCTTCCATTTTTTTACATTAGTGGCTGCCGTATCTTCCATATTGCAATGGCTGCCAAAGCTCAGGATCAATGCTTCGTAGCCGGTAGCCCTGCATTGGTCCACCGCTTCTCTTACTTCCTGGTCGTTCTTACTTACCAGGTGCATGAATATCGGGCTTTCCAGTGTCCATGGCGCCACAGTGCGGTACATCTTTCTTATTGCCAGGCCCCTTCTTTCGCGGTCATAACTGTCCATCAGCAATTCATGCGTACGCACAGAACTAAACACTTCACCCGGCAGCAGATCAATACCCGGCGCTTTCTCAGGATATATTTCCAGCACGCAGGGCGTTTCGTAATTATAATTCACCTGCGATGTATAATTGCTGTCTGTCTTCCAGTGCGTGGTCTGGTCGCTGATATCGTAGCGCATGGCATTGTTGAAGGCGTAATTGGTCTCTACATAAATACCATGTTGCTTTTTCATCTGTTCCGGCGAACCTACCACGGCGCTCTCTTCTTCTGTAAATGCCAGCCGCTCGTTTATTACGCGGTTGAGTTTGAAAGACTGGCTGCCTTTATTCTCAACAGTCAGCCATTTTACCATCAGCGGCAATCCTTCGTACAATTCATAGTGAACAGTTACTATAAGTCCTTTTAGCTGTGGCAGCGAAGACTGGAAAACAAAACTCAGATCTATTCCTGCAGCAGGTGCTGCAGCGCGTAAAGCAGGCATGGCCGGTTTCCATTTAAATCTGGGCTGGATTTTACCCACTACATATTTTACAAAATGAAAATCGGCACTGCTGTCCTTAAAATCATCCACCCATTGCGGCAGCAGGTAGGCTTTCTCACGCTGACCGTGCAAGCCACCCACATTGTATTCTTTTCCGTCTATGCGGATGGCCGCTTCTGCCGCTACAGCGCGCAGTAATTGCTGGCCATTGCTGGTATTGGTATAATCAATACAGGCAAGATTGGGCGAAAGCCTGAATACCCTTTTTACAAGCCCATTGTACAATACCAAATCTTTACCGTTGTTTGACTGATAGACCGCAGCAGGTTCTCTTACGGGTATCACCAGCCAGTCTGCCACTGGTTTGCTTTCCCTGGCTGCATTATACACGGGAAGCGGCTCCTGCGCAGAAACTACATTTACATTTACGATCAACAATAACACAACAATAATTCGCTTCATAAAATGACAGGTGTTTGGCTACCTTGAATCCAATAACGATCTAATGATTTCTAATGAAACAGCATCGCCGCAGGCAGCTCCATCTTACTGCCACCCTCCGGTTCTATAAATACCTTTAATGAATTATCTCCGCCGCTGTCATAATACTGCAAGGTGATTTTATGATAGCCTTTCTTTAGCGCTGCTTTACCCGGGCCGCCCTGGTGACTGTCGTTGTCTGCTATTTCTACACCGTCTATAAATAATTTGCTGCCATCATCCGAGCTGATGGAAAAAGTATTGAAACCATCTTTGGCAATTTTTATATACCCTTCAAACACGAACGCAAATTTTTCTTTTCGCTGTTTTAAAGTATGGGTAATAATAGCAGATGTTCCTGCCTTCGCCACCGGCGTATTTTCAATTGACTGAAGGTTTACCGCGCCGGCAGGTTCGTAATATTTGTAAGAAAGGCCTGCCGCAGGGCTGGTAACAGGCTTTGCTTTCATCCATTCATACCTGGTTACTTTCTGCGCGGCAACACTGCCCGGCAAGCCAGTTGCCGGAACACTTACCGCCTGTACGGTAGCGGTTTTATCAATTAAAAACGGCTTTGCATAGACAGCAGACTGTGCGGTAGGTGTGCTTCCGTCTGTGGTATAATAAATTATATCTGTGCCCGAACCCAACAATGAAACAAGCGGCTGCATCGGGGTTTTATAGTCAACTTTTATTGCTGGCTTTTTAGCAAAGCTCCCGTAGCCCGCTATTTTCACCACGTAAGCATAGGGCGCTTTTATGGTATTGGGGTTATAAGCCGGTAAGCTGATTAAAGTATTTTCCCCTTCCTGCTTAAAACTGAGATTTTCTTTGGTTGACAGAAAATTAACCGCTGTTCCCGCAGGCAGGCTCACTGATTTCAATACCAGCTTGCCATTATCTGGATACCTGGGGAAAATAGCATAGAGTGAATTGGTAGTGGGATTGTAGGTATAAAAAACTTCCTTTACTGCGTAGCCGGGATCGGGGTCGATGGTTAACTTCAGTAACAAATCACCGCTGCCGCTTTTGGGCTTGTACCCTTTCATCCCATCGCTCCATTGAGAAGGCGTTTTCCAGCGTATGGTATTGTAAATAGCTTCCCCGTTAATATTCATCCAGTCGCCCATCTGCAATAAACGCTCCTGCATAATAGGGGGAATTTTTCCGTGTTCATCCGGACCTATGTCAAGCAGGAAATTGCCCCCGCTGCTTACCTTATCAATTAATTGCAATACCAGCGATTGGGTAGAATTATAATCCCAGGCATCTTCTTCGCGGTTATAGCCATAACTGAAACCCATACCACGGCTTTCTTCCCAGTAGTGATCTTCAAAATCAAGATCGGGCTGGTATTCCGGTGTATAAATACCTGCATGGTGAAAACGTATGCCCGATCCCCAGCGATCGTTCACTACAATTTTATCTTTTACCGGGCTTTCATTGTACAACCAGCTTAAAAACTCCTGGCTCTTCCAGGTTTCTGCCGGTGCATCCCAGTCGCCATCGGTCCAGAAAACATCCGGCTGGTAATTATTGATAAGGTCTTTCATCTGCGGCCAGGTGTGGTTGGTTACAAATTTATTCCTGTCTGCCAGCCACAAAGGGTTATACCATTCATACAAAGAATAATACATGCCGGCATGCACAGTTGTTTTTCTTACTGCTGCAAAAAGATCTTTGATCAGATCCCGCTTCGGTCCTACTTCCACCGCGTTCCAGGGAAATCCCCAGGCCGCATTGGCTTCTTTGCTGGGCCACAGGGTAAATCCATCGTGGTGTTTTGACGTGAGTACAATGTATTTGGCGCCGGACTGTTCAAACAGTTTTGCCCATTCATCCGGATTAAACAATTCGGCTTTAAACTGATCTGCTACCTGGTAGTAAGTAAGATCACCAAACTTCTTTTTATGAAAGGCTTTGCGTGCAGTATCATTTCCGTTTAGCCCGTTCTGGTACCATTCTGCGTACTGTCCTTTGCTGCTCCATCCCGGAACAGAATACACCCCCCAGTGAATAAAGATGCCAAACTTGGCGTCTTTAAACCATTGCGGCGTGGGCCGTTGATCAAGTGAAGCCCAGTTGGACTGGTAGTTCTGTGCCAGCAGCAAAAATGAAAGCAGGCAGTAAAAATTTGTTATCAGTAGTCTTTTCATATAGTGTGTTTGGGGATGTGATGCGATACACTGTTTATTTTAAAATCTTTATTCAATGATATTTAGACACAAGGGTAACAACACTCATGGGCGCTATAGAGATATAATCTGCAGCAGCATTTGCGTGCTGCATGTTCTGCGATGCAGACGTGGTGTAAGTGTGCAACTTACCGCCGGTGGTATGTCCCTGCAGCTGCAATTTTACAACTCTTTCCCGGGCAGAATTATTAACCATCACCGTTACCAGTTCTTTGCCTGCCGTATTTTTATAGGCAGATACCAGCAGGCTGTCTCCTGCCGCAACAGCAGCGCCTACTCTTTTCATACCTGGACGTATAAACCTGGAGAAATTTCCGAAACACCACAACTGCTTACTGCTGCTTACAATACCATCCTCCTTTGATTTTGCCGGATTAATACTGCCGTCCGGTGCATTGATATACACCAGTCCGTCGCTGTAATTATATGGGTTAATGGCCAGCCACCATTGAAAAGAACTGACGCCTGCCACCGTTAAATCAGCATGCATCACTTTGGCTACATACAAGCCATAGTCGATGCCCGTATTTCTTGGGCCGCCATTCAGTTTTCCGCAGATATTGCCCAGCACGCCGAATTCTGATTGCCAGAGTTGCACTGCCGGATCTACCTGCTGCCTTTTTTCGTTCGCCAATTGCCGGTAGCCAAAAAGCACAGTATCCGGACAGGTGGTAAAATAACTATGATAGGCAAGCAGTTTTTCCGTGTTGGACACATTGCCGATATAACTGGCAGATGCCGGGGAGAAAAAATCATTTAACTGATCACCAATATGCTTTTCATTACTGCCATACAGGAAATTAACCTGGGCAGCTTCCCCTGCTGTAATACGTGCAGCCACCCCCGCCGCCTTCATTTTTGCGCCTAATAATCTTACCAGTTTTGCGGTTTGCTCATTGGTGGCACCGCTGCCTTCCTGGCTGGGATGTTCGCCCCATTTCCATTGTGGCTCATTTACGGGGCTGATATAATTTAATGGTGTTCCTGTCTGCTGAAAATGCTTCACTACATCTACCAGGAACCCGGCAAAGTCTTCGTATTTGTCTTCTTTGCAGCTAAAGTTATTACTAGACAATCCATAGCTTAATCCATTTTGGGTAAACTGTACCGGTGCAGAATTGGTAAAGCCCAGCAAATAGCGAACGCCTCTTTTTTTGGCAGCTTTCAAAAACCATTGTCCTCCTGGCTGCTTGCCCCAGTCGTATTTGCCATCCTTTCCCAAAAAACATTCCTCTCTCCTGTATTCATCGGGTATACCACTGGCATTGCCCTGTTCATAGCTACCGGCGCCAATATTAAAACGCCACATCGATAATCCGATGCCTTGGGGAGAACCATCGGGCAGCGGTGCTGTGCTGAACAGTAAGTCAGCTATCTCATTTTTCTTTTTTTCATCTTTCCAGGCACCGGCAAACTTGGCCGTCCAGCAATCTGAAGCACCAAAGCTGTGAATGGTCTGGTATTCTTTGTCAACATCAATGGTAAGCAGGGCAGGCATGCTGTCATATGCAGGCGATGGCGCAGGGTAAAATACAGGCGGCCTGCTACTTGCCGCTGTTGAACCGGCCTGCCTTACCGAAAAGCAAACCAGGAAAGCTGTTACTAAAGCTGTGTTGAAATAGTTGATCATTGCTGGAATGAATTTATAGGCCGCTTTGTATACGCCGGCCCTGTTTATATTGAATGATATTATTTACAACCTTACTCCAGCCAGCCGGGCAATACAATCTTTGCTGCTCATCATTAGTCCAGTACCTGCCCCGGGAAATAGCGGTTTACATCCGGCCTGATTTTCTCATTTTCGCTTCATTTACAAACAGTGAATAAAAATAAGGCATCCCGCAGGTTCAACCCCCTTTTAGAATAAAAAAAGCGCAAACGTTTGCAGCAGCAGGCATCCGGTATACATTGCAGCTGCAAATGCGCATTTTACTACCTTTGCGGTCCCCGGACGATATAAACTGATTATTTAAAACCAACAATTGCATATGGAATATAGAATTGAAAAAGATACCATGGGAGAAGTGAAAGTACCTGTGGATGCTATGTACGGCGCACAAACGCAGCGCAGTATCGACAATTTTAAAATAGCACAGGACATCAATAAGATGCCCAAAGAAATTATAAAGGCATTTGCCTACCTTAAGAAAGCAGCCGCCATCACCAATTTTGAAGCGGGCGTTTTACCAAAAGAAAAAAGCGATCTTATAGGTAAAGTATGCGATGAAATCCTGGAAGGTAAACTGGACGCCTGGTTTCCACTCGTGGTATGGCAAACAGGCAGTGGTACCCAGAGCAATATGAATGTAAATGAAGTAGTGGCTTACCGCGGGCATGTACTCAATGGCGGTCAACTGGCCGACAAAGAAAAATTCCTGCATCCCAATGATGATGTCAATAAATCGCAGTCTTCCAATGACACCTTTCCTACGGCCATGCATATTGCTGCGTACAGAATCCTGATAGAAGTTACCATACCCGGTATTGAAAAACTGCGCGATACGCTGGCAGAGAAAAGCAGACAATTCATGCAGGTGGTGAAAATAGGCCGTACGCATTTTATGGATGCAACACCCTTAACAGTAGGACAGGAATTCAGTGGCTATGTATCCCAGTTAAACCATGGATTAAAAGCCATTAAAAATACATTGGCGCACCTGAGCGAACTGGCCCTGGGTGGCACCGCCGTGGGTACCGGCATTAATACGCCGGACAACTATGATAAGAATGTAGCCAAACATATTGCCACGCTTACCGGCCTCCCCTTTATTACAGCAGAAAATAAGTTTGAAGCGCTTGCGGCGCATGATGCCATTGTAGAATCGCACGGCGCTTTAAAAACAGTAGCGGTAAGCCTGATGAAGATTGCCAACGATGTGCGCATGCTGTCTTCCGGCCCGCGCAGCGGCATCGGCGAATTATTTATACCTGACAATGAACCTGGCTCTTCCATTATGCCCGGTAAGGTAAACCCCACCCAATGCGAAGCACTTACCATGATTGCAGCACAGGTAATGGGCAACGATGTTACTATAGGCATTGGCGGCAGCAATGGCCATTTTGAACTGAATGTTTTTAAACCGGTGATGATTTACAACTTCCTCCACAGTGCCCGCCTTATTGGCGATGGCTGTGTAAGCTTCAACGATAAATGTGCAGTGGGTATCGAAGCCATAGAAACTAACATAAAAAAACATGTAGACAACAGCCTGATGCTGGTAACGGCACTGAACACAAAGATCGGTTATTATAAGGCCGCAGAGATTGCACAAAAAGCACATAAGCAGGGAACGACATTAAAGGAAATGGCGGTGCAGCTTGGTTATGTCACCCCGGCAGAATTTGATGAATGGGTGAAGCCGGCGAATATGGTTGGTAAGATTTAACCATTATTTCACGCTGAAAATGGTAGAATCCCTATCGTAAAAAAGGAAGAATCCCCGGTTCTTTGTATTTTTATCTCCCAAAATTTAAAAAAAGATAGTTTTGTTTCTATCTTCAGGTTCGTAATAATCCAAACCCTTTTTTAAAACTAAATCCCAAAAATCCCCGTCTATGAAAAGTAACAACCGACCAACTCATTACTTTTCCCCGCATGTGCT
>JANPGT010000227.1:0-6197 GCA_031424135.1 Chitinophagaceae bacterium | reverse complement strand
GTTCAGGAACCAGACTTCCCTGGTTTTTTTTAATGCATGCGTGTACAGGGCTTTAATTAAAAAATAGCGCCAATTGTGTTTGGAGAAAGCATAACCCAATCCGGTAATAACAGCTTTGGACGGTATCTGCTGCGCGGCGGCAGCAAGCGAGCCATAAATATTTGGCTTTATCACATAATGAAAAACAATATCGGGCTGGTGGATTTTGTACAGTTTTTTCAAATGCAGGTACAAAGCATAATCTGTAAATGGATTTTCGGTCCTGTTATTGAAATGAACCGGTATAAAGCGGCATCCCTCCTGCTGCAGCAACGGTGCATATTCATCTTCTGCAGCAATTACCAGTACACTGCAGCCCTTATTGATAAAATGCCGGATGATATCAATCCGGAAATTGTATATAGACCAGGCACTATTGGATACAAAACAAATACTGAACATCGCAGAATTATTACAATTTACCGGTACCAGCTTAGAGCGGGCTAAAATATTGAATTCTTCTCAGGCGCCACCACACCGGCTGATTTATACAGTAAAGAAACCTAATTTTACCCATTAAAAACCGGTTCATTTAATTAAACACCTGCATGCTTACGGCCATTATAATTACATTGCTCTGGTTAAGCTTAAGCGGTTTACTGTATTTCATCATCCGCCGCCAAAAAATAACGCTGTCTTTTGCGCAGGTGCTTGTTTTTTTGGGCTGTAAAATAGTTGCAGGCGCAGTCTACGGCTACATTTATAAGCGTTTTTACAATGGCGATGACACCTGGGGTTTGCATCATGACTCGCTGCTGCAATACAAAAGGCTGCTGAAAACACCGGCAGTTTTCATTTCGGACATCTTCAGTGCAATGCCGGTACCAGCCACCGGTGAGTATTATTTCCAGTCGGGCAGTTATCTTGCAAACCTGGAGTACTGCATGGTTACTAAAACGCTGGCCCTTTTTAATCTTATCAGCCAGGGTAATTACTATATAAATGTGGTTTTCTTTAATTTTTTAGCGTTCTGGGGATTGTTTTTCCTGTATAAACTGCTATCGGCCGAACTTACACCAGCACAGCGCCGCATGGCAGCTGCCGTATTGTTCCTGTTTCCGCCTGCAGTATTCTGGCTGAGCGGCATTCGCACAGAAGGACTGCTGCTGCTGTTTACAGGTATACTCCTGTACCAGTTTAGCAAATGGCTGGGTGAAAAAAAGGCTACCCACCTGCTGTGCTGCATGGGCTGCCTGGCAATGACGATAATTTTGAGAAATGGATTTGCCTTTCTGCTGGTACCATCGCTACTGGCCTGGTGGGTATCGGTTAGCCTGGAGATACCCGCAAAAAAAGTGTTTACTGTAACTTTTATTGTATGCATTGCTGCAGTGATGGCGGGCAGTTTTGTATTGCCGCAGCGGATGAATGCACTTTTTGTTATTGCGAACAGGCAACATGAATTCCTGGCCCTGAAAGGCAATACCAGGTTCCATCTTACAACGCTGGACGGTTACCCGGCGAGTTTTATAAAGGTATTACCGGAGGCTGCTCTGAATACGTTTGCCCGGCCTTTTTTATGGGAAGCAAAAGGTTTGCTGCAATGGTTTGCCGCCATTGAAGCGCTGGCCGTGCTGCTGCTATTGGCTTTTACTGCTTTTATATACGCCCGCAATGGAAGGGGCACCGGTAACAGCCCTTTAGTTTGGGTATTGCTGCTGACCGGACTGTATAATTATATTATTACAGGGTTTGTGGTACCCTTTCCGGGTGCCATCGTCCGTTACAAAATCATTCCGGAACTGTTTTTGATCTGTGCCTGCCTGCTGGTGATTAATGGCAACGGCTGGTTGGCCAGGCGGATTTACCCCACCACGGCATCGCTGCAGATATAGGTAGGTACAATACCGGTACTGCGTATGCGCATTTCTGCGTCCCCGGGAAGGGTGTTACCGGAAAGTACCAGTACCGTATCCAGCCCAAATTTATTACCGCCGATAATATCAGTATGCAGCGTATCGCCTACCATCAGGATGTCTTTCTTTGTAATGTCCATACGCCAGCGGATAAGATCGTAGGCAAACATAAACAGTTGTGAATCTGGTTTGCCAAAACGGATGAAACGTTTGCCCACAATACTTTCTATCATAGATGCAATACCGCCAATGGCAATGGCCACTTCATTATTGCCTGAAAGCGGATAGGTATTGTCTGTATTGGCTACAATGGCGGGGATGGTGCGTTTACGCAGGATGTTGACTGCTTTGTTTAAGTCATCAAACCAGTTAAAGCCTTCATCATCCAGTAATACCAGGGCATTTACCTGGTCTATATTGGTATAATTAATGGCGCTTACCGGCAGGGTGTGCAGGCCGGAACTGTCTATATAATGTGCCGAATTATTGGTACCCAGGTAGGCCACAATGCCATTGTTCACTTTCAGATCAAGGTATTCTTTTGCCAGCATACCGCTGGAAATGATCCTGTCGGGCGTAATGGCATGCAGTCCCAGTTTGTGATATGATTCTGCCAGCTGCAGCGGGCTGCGGGAAGCGTCGTTGGTAACAATATAATATTCTTTTTGCTGCTGCTCTATGTAGGCGAATGTTTTTTCAATGCCCGGCACCAGGCCATGATAATTTTTGAGTACCCCAAAGGCGTCGAAAAAAATAATTTTGTACTGGTCAAGAACAGTCTTAAAATCAGTGGCCTCAATCTTCATGTAATGTTGGTTTGGTAACAGGTGTTTTATGCTTCTTTTATTTTCAGGGCGTGTATCAGTTTCTCGGCGTCAAAGTCAGTGTCAATTGACGGAAGATAGATATCAAATGCTTCGGCCGTCAGTTTGGAGGCGTATTGTTCGCTGAAAAAATAGCTGCCGTTCTTTATTACGTAATTTAAAATAAAAAACCGGTACGCTTCTTTCAGAAACCGCAGTTCATTGGCCGTTAGTGGATTTACTTTATGGTACTCCTGCAAAAAAAGTATAAAACGATCTTCCATCATGGTATTGATCAGATAGCTGAAAGCCGTTTTATCGCCCGCGTCTGACACCACCCGGCTGAAAAAATAGAAATCCAGCATGCGGTAACTCATGCGGAACCAGTCGTAGTCCCACCGCGAATACAGTTCCAGCTTATTGGTAACGGAAAAATTACCGATGTTCCAGTCAATAAAAACAGGGATGATTTCAAATGATCCCACATTGCATTTCAGGCGGTTTTTCAGAAACAGGTCGCATTGATGGCGCAGGTAATCTGCCTGTTCTGCTGTAAACTTTTTCTTGTCTTTTTCCAGCATTTCCAGCAGCGCGTTAATATCGGTGCGCAGCGTTTTTATTGATTTGGGCAATACGTTTCTCAGCCTGGAGCAAGCTTTATGAAACTTACCGGTTTGCTGGCCAAATTTCTTGATATGGTTATCGTCCAGCCGGCGTGGCATACGCTGCATTACCCTTACCGGGTTATAAAAAACAACCCAGATATCTTTTTTGCCGTTTTTATAGCGGTACATGTACACCCGGTTATTACGCAGCAGCGATTTGGCAAGGAAATTTTCGTAGGGGTATAAAAGGTTGTTGGAAAGCGTATGAATGATGCGGTGATCTTCTTTGAAATATTCGTACTTGCCAAAAAAAGACAGTTTGGCTATAATAATGTCTTCATCCTCAAAAGTAACCCGGTAGACGTAATTGGTAGACACCATCGGGCTGATGTCTTCTATTTTATGTATAACCTTGGTAGCGTCATACTCTTCCCATGCCTTCCTGATAACATTAGAATAATCCATAAAAAAAATTATATGCGTACAATTGCAAGCCAGCAAAAGTAATACAGGCGGCGTTTGTTTGTTAATTAACTTTATAACCCGGATTGCTTAAATGCCACCTCTTGATGATGCCTTTTCCAGGACAATATGCAGCATACAATTAGAAAATCTTTAAAAGGCAAAGCGTTTTTTAACCAGCAGAACGACCGGCCCCCTGAAAAAAATTACTTGCAGCAAATGGATGCCTGATTATATTACAATGAGTTATATCTATCAGCAAAATCATAGATAAAATATAATCATACGTTCTATTTAGTATTAGAATTCATAAATTTTTATTTTTTTTGTTAATAGCATAAATATCTGAAGAAATCTCACTGAATTACTGATTTGATTGCTACATTCGTGGCAAATAGTCCATCCTTTTGAAGAAAAGCCACATATTAATTAAATTTTTAATGTTTCAAAACTGCTAAAATTATGTCAGCATCAAAACTTGAGTACATCTGGCTCGATGGTTACAAACCTACCCAAAGCTTACGTAGTAAAACAAAAATTGAAAAGGACTTTAGTGGTAAACTGGAAGATTGCGCCATGTGGAGTTTTGATGGTTCTTCCACTGAACAGGCATTGGGCGGTTCTTCTGATTGCCTGCTGAAGCCGGTTTATATAATAAAAGACCCCCAGCGTAAAAATGCCTATGTGGTAATGTGCGAAGTACTGAATGCAGATGGCACCGCCCATGTGAGCAACGGACGTGCTACCATTGCAGATGACGATAACGATTTCTGGTTTGGGTTTGAGCAGGAATATTTCCTGTGGGATATCAAAACAAACAAACCCCTTGGCTTTCCTGAAGGTGGTTACCCAGCTCCCCAGGGCCCTTATTATTGCTCAGTGGGCGCACAAAATGCTTACGGCAGAAATATCATTGAAGAACACCTGGACGTATGCCTGGAAGCAGGCCTTAACGTGGAAGGTATCAACGCAGAAGTAGCTGCGGGCCAGTGGGAATTCCAGATTTTTGCCAAAGGTGCCAAAGAAGCAGGCGACCAGATTTGGCTAGCCCGCTATTTATTGGAAAGAATTGGTGAAAAATATGGTGTTTCAATTAACTGGCATTGCAAACCGCTGGGTGCGCTTGACTGGAACGGTTCAGGAATGCATGCTAACTTCTCTAATACGTTGCTGAGAACTGCAGGCAGTAAGGAAATATTTGATAAAGTATGTGAATCTTTCCGCCCTGTTGTTAAAGAACATATTGATGTATACGGAGCAGACAATCACCTGCGCCTTACCGGTAAACATGAAACCGCCAGCATTATGGACTTCAGCTATGGTGTATCTGACCGTGGTGCTTCTATCCGCATACCGGTAGTTGTACCTGCCAAAGGCTGGAAAGGTTACCTGGAAGATCGCCGTCCAAACTCAGCAGCGGATCCTTACAAAGTGGCCGCCCGCATTATCACTACTGTTAAGTCTGTGAAAGCATAAGCAGCCTCATTTTATATTATTCTTTTTATAAAAAGTCCTCCGGAAAACCGGAGGATTTTTTATGCCTGCCTGATAAAAAATAAAAAGATTGTCTTCAAATGTGCTTATTTTGAAGAACTTATTTCACATTAAAAGAATCTCACCATGTCATTAAGATTTAAGGCACTCAACAATATTACCTACAACAATTCCAGCACAACTGTTGAGGCCTCTGCAAAAGTCACCGCTATTTTCAGCCAGAATGTATTTACGCTGAAGACTGCCCGCGCGTTTTTGAGTGAAGAAGCATACAAGAGCCTGGTGGCAAGCAGCAAAGGCGGGAAAAAAATAGACCGTGCCGTGGCCAACCAGATAGCCTCAGGTGTCAGGCAATGGGCCGAAAGCAGGGGTGTTACCCATTTTACCCACTGGTTTCAGCCACTGACCGGTGCTACCGCAGAAAAACATGACTCTTTCTTTACCATCAAAGGCGATGGTACCCCCATAGAAGAATTTGACAGCGCCGCGCTGATTCAGCAGGAGCCGGATGCCTCCTCTTTCCCCAGCGGTGGTATCCGCGCCACTTTTGAAGCCCGGGGCTATACCGCGTGGGACCCCTCCTCCCCCGCCTTTATTATGGAAATTGGCAATGGAAAAACATTGTGCATACCTACCATTTTTGTATCGTACACGGGCGAGAGCCTTGACAATAAAGCGCCACTGCTGAAAAGCCTTGAAGCATTGAACAAATCAGCGGTGGAGGTGGCCAATTACTTTGATAAAAATGTTACGAAAGTAAGCGCTACCCTGGGCTGGGAGCAGGAATATTTTGTAATTGATGAAGCGTTTGTAAATGCAAGGCCCGACCTGGTAGTAAGCGGCAGAACGGTGTTCGGCCACGCCTCTGCCAAAGGCCAGCAGCTGGATGACCATTATTTTGGATCCATCCCTGAAAGAATATACGCCTTTATGAGAGA
>JANPGT010000226.1:0-2146 GCA_031424135.1 Chitinophagaceae bacterium | reverse complement strand
AACCTTTACAGCAAGTACCAGTACAAACTAAGCACCCACCTGGAAGCATTGGTAGACCTGCAATACCGCCGGGTAGACTATACCATCAATGGCACAAGGAAATTTCCTGACCTGAATGTAAAAAACAGTTTTAATTTCTTTAATCCTAAACTGGGACTTACCTATTCAGCAGGTTCGCTTACCGCCTATGCCTCTTATGCCCTTGCCAATAAAGAACCCAACCGCGATGACTATGAAACAGGCAGCGCGGCCAACCCACCCAAAAGAGAACAATTGCAGGACCTGGAGCTGGGCCTGGAAAAGAACACCTTTAATTACAGCTGGGGCCTGAACCTCTATTACATGAAGTACAAAGACCAGTTGATCCTTACCGGCCGCATCAATGATGTGGGCGATGCCATCCGCATCAATACCCCCAACAGTTACCGCGCCGGCATAGAATTGCAGGGCCGCTACAAAATAAATAGAACAGTACAACTGAGCGGTAATCTAACGGTAAGCGATAATGCCATTAAAAATTTCTATGACTATATCCCCCGCTATGATGTGAACTTTGACCTGGTACAGCAGGATACTTTCCGCTACAGCAAAACCAGCCTGGCTTACTCGCCTTCGTTGATTGCTGCGGGCACGGTGCAGGTATTTCCTTTTGCACATGCAGAAATCAATACCAGTGTAAAGTATGCCGGCAAGCAGTTTCTTGACAATACCGGAAGCGACGCCAAAAGCATCAACGGCTATTTTGTGCAGGACCTTACCCTGCAGTACACACTGCAAACCAGCTTTACCAAAGACATTACCATTGTGGCCAGGCTGAACAATATCTGGGACCGGAAATATGAATCTAACGGTTACACCTACAGCTATATTTACGATAAAGCACTGGTGAGGGAAAATTTTCACTTCCCCATGGCCGGCAGAAATTTTATGGTAGCAGTGAATATGAAATTTTAGCGTTCACACTAATCACGGAGGCCGGGAGACAGGAAGTAACACGGACCATGTAAATAACTAACGGTGCAAAAGCCACGCAGGTACCGCGTGGCTTTTTTGTTGCCGGTTGTTTAGCACAGTGAGAATAAATACCTATATTGGTTTCTTTTAATATATGAGAATATTTTATTGTATTATCTTTTTAGTTTCCTGCCTGCAGGCAGCCGCACAGCCCGTTGAACCCTCTTTTTTTAAAAGATTCGGTTTCCAGGCAGGTGTTAATATCTCTAATATGAATTTTAATAAGGGCTATCCCGCACCGGCAGTGCCGGTGGCCGTTGCCTGGAAGCCGGGCATCAGCCTGGGTTTCCTGATGCGCGTGCCGTTGGGAGAGAAATGGTTGCTGCAGCCCGAGTATAGCTATACGCAGCGAAACGGCAAAGACAAGAGCGTCAACACTGAGTACCAGCTCGATTATTTTTCGCTGCCCCTGCTGCTGCATTACCAGGTGCATCCGCTGATTTCGGTCTATGCCGGACCGCAGGGAGAATTACTGGTCCGCGCCAGTGCCACCTCCAATGGCGCCAAAACCAATATTACCCACGATACAGAAGAACGCAGTATCGCCGCCATAGCCGGTATAGAACTGCATATATTGCAATCGTTTTTTGTTTCAGCGCGTTATATAAACGGGTTCAACCATATCGGCATTGGTCAGCGTTCTGCCGTAAAAGAATTTAAATACGAGGGGGTGAGCATTACCGCGGGCATCCATTTCTGATACTTTTTATTATTGCCACAATAGCAAAGGGACACAAATTGTGTCCCTTTGGTTTATTCTAAAAAAGTAACTGACCAAATTGATGTCATACCAATCATCCAAATCACAAAAATCATAGTTCAGACATTCCCAAACTTTTCCTGCCAGGCCAGCACACCACCTTCTACATTTACCGTATTGGTAAATCCCATGGTCTCCAAAAACATGGCCGCCATGGCACTGCGTTTGCCGCTGCGGCAATGCAATATTACTTCTTCGTCTTTCAGATCATCCAGTTCATCGGCCTGCATGGATTGTATTTTACCCAGCGGCACCAGCTGTGCGCCAATATTAAATTCCGCATACTCATTGGGCTCCCGCACATCAATGAGGTTCAGTTTTTCGCCAGCATCCATCCTGGCTTTTAATTGTTCTACTGTAATGCTTGTCATA
>JANPGT010000225.1:0-6203 GCA_031424135.1 Chitinophagaceae bacterium | reverse complement strand
TCTCGCGGCAGCGGTCTGTGCGAAAATTAAAACAAATGGCCACATCACCGTCTTTGATGGTCGCCACCGGCAGGTTGCCACTGCCTGTAATCACCGTTGGCTTAATAAATTCGTCAGTGATATTATTGGCGTAAGCGCTTGAAACGGCGGCTATGGCGTCTGCGGATTGCTCACCTATGCCATTAACCAGGGCATCCTAGGCCAGTTTTACCCGCTCCCAGCGTTTGTCGCGGTCCATGGCATAATACCGACCGCTTATACTGGCAATTTTGCCTACTGAGCCGTCTAAATGCTGCTGCAGTTCAGTTATAAAGGCCAGTCCGCCTTTAGGATCAGTATCGCGGCCATCTGTGAATGCATGGATGTATACCTGGTGAAGACCTTCCTTTTTGCAAACGTCTACCAGGGCCATTAAATGTTTTGTATGGGAATGAACACCACCATCGCTCACCAGGCCCAGCAGGTGCAGGGGTTTATTGGAAGATTTTGCCAGCCGTATGCTTTGCAGCAATACCTCGTTTTTAGCGAAAGATCCATCGCGGACAGCCACATTAATACGTTGCAGTTCCTGGTAAACAATTCTGCCGGCGCCCAGGTTAAGATGGCCTACTTCGCTGTTGCCCATCTGCCCGTCGGGTAAACCCACCGCTTCTCCGCAGGTAACAAGGGTGGTATTGGGATATTTTTTATATAAACTGCTTACAAATGGCACATTTGCGTTCTGAATAGCATCTGAGGATTTCTTCTGGCCGAGGCCCCATCCGTCCATAATTACCAGGATAATTTTTTTCTTTTCCATGCGCTAAAACTACAGATTTTCAGGCTAATCCGTGCCCGGAAGGCCAAAATCAGCCGCCGGAAGTGTTTTTTTTACACAAAAAGCAAGTTGGCATATTTTTAGTGCTTTTTTAATATCTCCTATTCATTCCCCTTTTGAAGACTACCCGGTTCAGAAAACTAAAGAACGATTTATGAAAAACTATCTGTGGCTTTTATTGCTTTCATGCACTTGCCTGCTGACTTCATTTATGCCTGCTGCTTATGGAACAGGGATGGAAATAGAAGATATCGTGGGGGCCCTGAAAACAGGAAATGCCAACCAGTTATCGCGCTATTTTGATATTCGTGTTGATATCACGCTTCCTGACAAAAGCGACAATTACAGCCGTGCGCAGGCTGAAATGATTATCCGTGACTTTTTCAGCTACAACAATGTGCGCAATTTCGAAATCAAATACAAAGGTGAGAATAACGGCTCCAAATACTGCATCGGCACACTCAAAACAAGAAATGGCGATTACAGAACCAAATTGTTTATGAAACAGAAAGATAGTAAACAGGTATTGCAGGAGATTGCTTTCCAAACTGTTGAATAAAAAATATTACCCCTGAAAGACCTAAGGCTTGCGATAAAAATTGCAGGCCTTTTTTGGCGCTGTACAGTACTTAGCGGTTAGTATAGTATTTGGACGATGCCGCTGGGTCTGTATACTATATACTAAGTACTAAATACTGAATACTTCTATCTTTGTTTCATGGGTACATTCGATGAACAGCTGCTGGTATTAATTAAAGCGGCATTTAAGGAAGATGTAGGCGATGGCGACCATTCTACCCTTTGCTGCATATCTGCCGGTGCAAAGGGCAAAGCTGTTTTAAAGATAAAACAGGAAGGCATATTGGCGGGCATGGCCATTGCAGAGAAAATATTCCGTTATTGTTTCCCCGCCACTGTATTTACTGCGTTTAAACAGGATGGTGATGCCATGCAGCCAGGTGAGATAGCTTTTGAAGCAGCAGCCCCGGTTCATACCATTTTGCAATGCGAGCGGCTTGTGTTAAACTGTATGCAGCGCATGAGCGGCATTGCCGGCCTTACACGGCAATACACTGAAAAACTTAAAGGCTATCATACACAAATACTGGACACCCGCAAAACCACGCCTAATTTCCGACTGCTGGAGAAAGAAGCGGTACGCATCGGCGGTGGCGTAAACCACCGCATGGGGCTTTATGATATGATTATGCTGAAAGATAACCATATTGATTACTGCGGAGGTATAGCAGAGGCCATTGAACTTGCCTGGCAGTATACACAGACTGTTAAGCCCGGCTTGAAAATAGAAGTTGAAACAAGAACTATTGAAGATGTAGAAAAAGTGCTGGCAATTGGTAAGGTAGACAGAATAATGCTGGACAATTATACGCCTGAGCAGGTAGCAGCAGCATTGAAACTTATTGGTGGACGTTTTGAAACAGAAGCAAGCGGCGGCATCAACCTCGATAATATTGAGGAGTATGCGCAAGCCGGGGTTGACTACATCAGTGCGGGTGCGCTGATACACCAGGCAAAGAGTGTAGATTTGAGTTTGAAGGCAGTCATCAACGCGTAATTATTATTCTGAATTTTCAAGGTTATGTCGAAGAAAAATAAGCCAGATAACCGGGGTTTTGTATTTAGTACTGATCCTAACTTTTCTTTTGAAGAAAATAATGAATCCGTAGAAACCCTGGCGCCCAAACTGCAGAAACTGCGCATCCGTTTAGATACAAAACACCGCGCAGGTAAGGCGGTTACACTGCTCACCGGTTTTATTGGCACAGCAGAAGATCTTGAAAGCCTGGGCAAGCAGCTGAAAAACCATTGCGGCAGCGGTGGGGCGGCAAAAGACGGTGAAATTATTGTGCAGGGAGACCATCGGGACAAGGTGTTGCAATGGCTGCTGAAAAACGGGTATACCTTATCAAAAAAAATCTAAGCTTGTCAGTGAGCCTTTTTGCCCTGCTTGCCATCCTTGATGCGGCCGTTGCCATCACAACATTTGTTTTGTATGGCCGGGCCAGGATGCAGGAACAGGAAGAAAAAGAAAAGCAATACCTGCAAATTCATTATGCCAGCTTATTTATTCTCCTGCTGCTGGGCATCATTTTCATGTTTTTTATGGTAGAAACGTCCAACTGAAAAACATTGCTGATGGCGGGATTTTTGTCCCGGTGAGTTGGCATTGGCTGCGGGTCAGGATTAGGCAAGATTTGGAAAACAGGCGCCATGATTCATGCAAATTTCGAGTTGTGCAATGACCATTATGAGTTGGAAATGGTAAATGTTGAGTTGTGCAATGACCATTATGAGTTGGAAATGGTAAATGTTGAGTTGTGCAATGACCATTACGAGTTGGAAATGGTAAATGTTGAGTTGTGCAATGACCATTACGAGTTGGAAATGGTAAATGTTGAGTTGTGCAATGACCATTATGAGTTGGAAATGGTAAATTTAGAATTGTGCAATGACCATTACGAGTTGGAAATGGTAAATTCTGAATTGTGCCATGACCATGATGAGTTGGAAATGGTAAATGTTGAGTTGTGCAATGACTATTACGAGTCGCAAATTGGTAGCGTAAAGCAGATTGTGTAAACAGGTTTTAGAGGTCTGTCCAGAGACATTTATTGCCACTCTTTTTTGCGCAACTTTCTTTTTGTGCAAATAGCTAAAAATGAAGCAGTCTTGAGAGAAATAGCAGAACAATCTCGTATCGGGTGATGGTATGAGGGCGGTACTTTTAAAAAAAATACCGGGCGACAAGGATCCCGGTATCAGCAATATTAAAGTTTAACCCTGGAACCCAGCATTCCGGTGCCCGCCATCGCAATAAGGTTTGTTGCCGGAGTGGCCGCAACGGCAAAGGGCCACCGTACCTGTTTTGGTTTCTTCGGTGCCATCTGATTTTTTTACGATGATATCTCCTTTTACCAGCAATGGCCCGTTAGGCAGGCATTCAATAATTTGGGCAGCAGCAACCACCGCAGGGGGCGCAGTTTCAGCAGCTGTATTTTCTATATAACTAAGGGCACCGCTGGGGCATTTTTCAATCTGCGCCTTTATTCTTTCCGTGGTGGCCGCGTCGGGCAGTATCCAGGGCCGCCTGGCGGGATCGAATACTTCCCGAAGTTCGTGCCAGCATATTTTAGAATGAATGCAGACATCGGGCTTCCAGACAATTGTAATGTCTTTATTGCTGTATTTATGTGTTTTTACGGGCATAACACGATTGCTGATTGCGGGATTTTTTGATTTTCAGATTTGTTACCAGTCCAGATCTTCAATTGAAAAGGAACGCTGATTTTGTATATGGGGAGCTTGGAATTAGTAAAGCAATTTGCAGCAAAAGACATCCCAAAATCTACCCATCCCAACATCAGCAATCCCTTACTGTCCTGCCGCTGAACTGTAAGACCTTTTATCGCCCCACTTATTCAGCAGTTCAGAAGAACATATTTTAAAGTTACCGCTCAGGCTTACATACAGGCCAAGAATGTCCTGCTGGGTCAGCGCTTCACCATCCAGCGATTCAAAACGCACATTGTACACATTCACCAGGTTGGTGTACACAGAACCTGTTGGCCATACCTGGGTACCGCGGTTGCTGATGTTTACCAGTTTGAATTTTACGCCTGCATGGCGCTGGCATTTGGCAGCAATGGCTTGCGGCTGCTCGTGGCTGTCTATGAATAAGTCGACACCTGCAATGCTTTCGTTACCATTGTCCTGCGAGTACATCATCGCATTCTGTGCCAGTTTAAAAGGAGTAGGGGTGCCAGGTACATTGGGCAATACCGGTTTTGCATTCAGGGCAGGTTTTTTTCCAAAATTGGCAATGATGGCATCCGCAAATTCGGTGGTATTAACGGGTTTGGTGGATTTATCGCCAAAATCGCCGGTATGGATGCCGCTTTCTAAGGTGTACAGCAAAGCGTTTTCTATGATGCCGGCATTTTCTGTTAGTCCAACGTGCATCAGCATGGCAATACCGCTCAGCAATAGCGCCGTAGGGTTGGCAATATTTTTACCGGCAATATCCGGTGCGGTACCGTGCACGGCTTCAAAAATAGAAATATGATCGCCAATATTGGCAGAAGGTGCAAATCCAAGTCCGCCTACCAGTCCGGCGCACAGATCAGATACAATATCTCCCTGCAGGTTGGTCAGCACCACCACGTCAAACAGATCGGGGCGGGTTACCAGTTTCATACACAGGTCATCTACTATAATATCATCTGCTTTCAGTTCAGGATATTCTTTGGCCACTTCGTAGAAACATTCCAGGAAAAGGCCGTCTGTTAATTTCATGATGTTGGCCTTGTGACCGCAGCTGATGCGCCTGGCTTTTTTCAGCCTGGCCATTTCAAAAGCGTATCGTATTACCTGCATACTGCCGGGGCGGGTAATAAAACGGCGGCTGAGGGCTACGTCGTGCGTAAGCATGTGCTCAATACCGCCATACGTATCCTCTATATTTTCGCGCACAATAGTAATGTCAATGGGGATGCCGCCCTTGCTGAAGACGGTATCTACCCCATGCAGCGTCTGGAATACCCTTTTGTTGGCAAAGGTGTTCCAGGTTTTTCGGGCGGTTACATTGATGCTTTTTACGCCCTTACCTTTTGGGGTTTCCATGGGCCCTTTGAAAAGCAAACCCAGTGATTCAATGGCTTTTTGTGCTTCTGGCGTCATCCCATTGGAAAAGCCTTTATCGAATACCCATTTACCCATATCTACAAATTCATACTCCAGCGGCACATTATTGGCAGTAAAGATTTTCAATACTGCGGCCATAATTTCGGGTCCTATACCATCTCCGTTTGCTACTGCAATTTTCATGTGTTAATTTTTTTGTGGATGAGCTGCTTACTGTTTTACAAATCCGGGTTACACTTTTTCCGGGTATTATGCGGAAGCGGTGAAACGGTAAAAAAAGAGATTTCGTATGGCAAGATAAAATCCGCCCAAGGGGTCAGGAATGCGCTTCAAATATAAGTGTAGTACCCGGCATTTTTAAGCAAGTGTCAACAAAATTCTTGGGTAAGAAAAATTTTCGCGCAGAGATAACAGAGAAAAAGAGTAATACGAAATGAAGCACCGCTGTAATGATTACTGGCTTTACTCTATGCTGGTTGCTGGCTCCTATGCGCTGTTGTCTCAGCGCGGAAATATTTCTGCCGCAGCCCTTGCTTCCTCCTGTTGCCTTTCGGCCCTTAGGTTCTCTTTTCGCGCTTAGCTGCTTTTTCAGTATCTTTCCGGTGCAAACAAATCCACGATGGTATCCAAAGTGTCAGAAGGAATAGAAATAAGCGTAGAGACTTTCTACCAGCCAGACTACTCCAATCCCCTTCAGTCTGAGTTTATGTTTGCCTACCGCATA
>JANPGT010000224.1:0-3205 GCA_031424135.1 Chitinophagaceae bacterium | reverse complement strand
TATTCAACCTGGGCTTCCAGGATTCCGTCTATACAGCAGCACCTGCACCTTAATGAGGCACAGCTGGGTGCCCTGTTGCTGGCCATGCCGGTAGGACTTATTGTAACACTGCCGGTAACCGGTAAACTGCTGGGGCATTTTGAAAGCAGGATGATTATGTTTATTGGTGCACTGATTTTTAATTTCCTGCTTGGGTTGCCGGGCTTTGTAGTAAATACACTGCAGTTAATGCTGGTATTGTTTTGCTTTGGATCTGCACGTAACCTCATGAACCTTTCACTGAATACCCAGGCAGTATATGTGCAGGCTTTGTACAGCCGGTCTATACTTACTACCATGCATGGCATCTGGAGCCTGGCGGGTTTTGCCGGTGCAGGCCTTGGCTATATAATGGTGCTCTTTGATGTGGGCACGCGCTGGCACCTGGTAAGCGTTAGTGTGGTGCTGGTAATTACGGCGGTGCTTTGCTTTCCGTACACGCTGGAAAAGAAACCGGAAGTGCAGGCAAAAAAGCCGGTGTTCTCACTGCCTGATAAAGAAATGATGAAGTTTGCACTTATCTGTTTTGGGGTAATGGCCTGCGAGAATATTATGTACGACTGGAGCGGTATTTATTTCCTCAAAATAATTCATTCTTCAAAAGCGGCGTCTATTGGCGCTTATGTAATTTATATGGTTACCATGACCATTGGCCGCCTGGTGGGCGATAAGCTGGTGGGTATTATTGGCGTAAAGAAACTGCTGACCTACAGCGGCTGGTTGATTTTCTGCGGACTGATGCTGGCTGTGTTGCTGCCATTTCAGCTAATCGCCGGTCTTGGATTTGCCATGGTGGGCCTGGGCGTTTCCTGCGTGGTGCCGCTGGTATTCAGCATCGCCGGAAAAATAAAAAATGCCAATACCGGGCAGTCGCTGGCGGCTGTATCTACCATTGGCTACCTGGGTTTCCTGCTGGTACCGCCCATGGTGGGGTTTATTGCGCAGGCTACCAATCTGCGCTGGTCCTTTGCCGTAATAGCTTTAATGTCTATAGTTATTATTGTGAACGTGGCCAAATTACCTGATGTGGAAGTAGACGAAGCAGCAATTGCACAGGTAGAAGAGATATGACATAGCAACAGCTTTGCAGTCTGACCTTCGGTACCGGCTGCCAGGGCGGTTTCCGGCCGGTAGCGAAGGCCAGGCCGCTTATTACACCACACACTCATCTATCGCACTGCTGATATTTTGCAGGCCGGTTTGAAAAGTAATTTTGTCCGTCCAGCCAAAGCCAATACGCATATAGGTATCCGGCATGGTAAACCAATGGCCGGGTCCTACCATGGTTTTGTATTTTTCCATCAGTAATTTGTAGAACCTGCCTGTATCAATGCGGGTATTGCTGCTGAACCGCGGAAAGCAAACTACGCCTCCTTCGGGCAATACTGCTTCAAGTCTTGTTTCCTGTTGCAACCATTGCAACAGCAGCCGGAAATTTTCCATGGCGTTTTTATTAATAATGGCAGCGAACTGCGCCTTCTGCCGGTAGAACTGGTAAGCCACTTCTTCATCAAGCGCCGAGTTACTGATGTAAATCATTTCCTTGGCGGCCAGGAACTGCTCCATTAACACTTCGTCCTGTGTTATTATCCAACCCATGCGCAAACCCGGTAAACCATAGGCTTTTGATAAAGAAGAAACGCTGATAATTTTTTTACTCACGGTTGCCATCACCGGATGGGGAGTGATAAAGCAGGCATCGCGGTAGGTTTCATCTGCCAGCAGCCAAATATTGTTGTTTTCTGCAATGGCGGCCAGTGTTTGCAGTTCATCCATGGTCATCAGCATGCCGGTAGGGTTGTGCGGCGTGGTAATGCTGATAAGTTTTGTATTGGGTTGAATGGCAGCCGCAACAGCGCCGGTATCTACGCGCCAACCTTTATCCAGCTGCAGGTCAATATAACTGATGGCGCAGCCAATGGTCAAAGGCACTTCAATATTGGTAGCATAGTTGGGCCTTACTACTATTAAATGATCTGCTGCAGTAAGTAGTGAACTGTTGATAATGAACAGGGCACCTGCTGCACCGTTGGTAAGTAATATATTATCTGCGGGAAGGTCACCGGCTGCTGCACCTATCAATTGCCGCAGGCCGGTATGACCGCGGTGTGCAATGTATTCAAGTTTTATGTGGTTCAGGTCCAGGTTAAGCTCGCCCAATTGCAGATCAGTAACAGAGCTTTCAGCCAGGTTATACAGAATATTGCCGTAACCAGTTTCTTCCGGCGATTCTTTTTCAATGGCCATCCGTTTGTAGATCATAGGAAAATTCTTAGTGTATAATTTTTTTAGTGCTTAGGTGACTGCTGCCGTATTGAACTAAGAAATGAGAACTTTAAGCTGGCTGTTAAACAGACAAGGCCCGGCTGTATTTATTGCGGTATTGAACGGGGGATAATCCTGTAATTTTTTTAAAAGTAGTGCGGAAGGATTTTGTATCAGTATATCCTACGTTATACATTACTTCGTTTACATTTTCACGTGATGATTCCAGCCCCTTTTTTGCCGCTTCCATTTTTACCCGCTGTATATATTCTACCACGGTGTTGGAAGTAGCTTTTTTAAACCTGCGCTCCAGGTTGCGGCGGCCCAGTGCCAGCATAGACGCCAGCTGATCTACCGTTATCTTTTCTTCAAAATTATTTTCAATAAACTCCTGCGCCTTTTTAATGGGTTCATCAGTATGTGCTTTTTGTCCCTGGAAAATAAGAAAGGGCGACTGGCTGATGCGGTCGATATCAATCATAAAAGCTTTGGCAATCAATACTGCAATATCGCGTCCTGCATTTTTTTCTATCAGGTATACCAGCAGGTTAAGGTAAGCGTAGGCGCCGCCACTGGTATAAATGCCGTCTTCCTCGGTCATAATTTTATCATCTACCAGGTTAATATCAGGATACATGGCCCTGAATTCATTTACGGCGGTCCAGTGCGTGGCACATTGCCTGCCTTTCAGCAGGCCGGTAGCCGCCAGGAAAAAAGCGCCAATGCAAAAGCTTACAATCTCTGCACCGGCTTTGTACTGCGCCGTTATCCAGGGTAGAAAAGCAGCATTGTCTGCAATACTTTTTTCATAGCTTTCGTGTATAGCCGGAATGATGATCAAATCGGTCTTTGCTACTTCGCCAATCAGCAGATCGGGTTTGATGGTATACAATCCGGCTCT
>JANPGT010000223.1:0-3802 GCA_031424135.1 Chitinophagaceae bacterium | reverse complement strand
CACCGGTACAATTAATACAGCAAAACAATTACCCCTGGGATGGAGCGCTTACCTTTAACATAAACCCAAAAAAAGCAGTTGTGTTTAACCTGCTGGTACGCATTCCGGGTTGGGCGCAGAACACCGTCATTCCCTCTGATCTCTACCAGTTTGAAGGCACAGCAACAGCCACAAAGCCGGTAATAAAAGTAAATAACCAACCGGTGGAATATACCATTCAGCATGGTTACGCAGTAATTGGGAGAACCTGGAAAAAGGGCGATGTGGTAACCGTGGATCTGCCGATGGATGTAAAAAGAATTACCGCCAACAATAAATTAAAAGACAATATTGGCAAAGTGGCCTTGCAACGCGGACCTTTGGTATACTGCGCAGAATGGGCCGATAACAATGGCAAAACTTCCAATATTATTATGCCCCCAGGCACCTCTTTCAGCACAGAATTTAAACCTGGTCTTTTAAACGGGGTAGTGGTATTGAGGGCGGAAACACCGGCGGTGATCGTTGGCGACAATGAAGTGCATACTGTAAAGCAGCCGTTTACTGCTATTCCTTACTACAGCTGGGCCAACCGCGGCAAAGGAGAAATGATGATATGGTTCCCTGAAAAAGTAAAGGATGTTGATTTGCTGGCGAAGTAACTAAAAGCTAACAGCTATCAGCCATTAGCTTTTAGCAGTCAGAACTCAAAAAATAAAGAAAATTAAAATAAGAAAATGATCAATCTGAAGACGCTGGAAGTATGGTTTGTAACCGGTAGCCAGCATTTATATGGAGAAGAAACCCTGAAGCAGGTAGCAGCACATTCACAGCAGATAGCAGCCTTCCTGCACGGTGCAGCGCAGGTACCCGTAAGCGTTGTATGGAAGCCCACCGTTAAATCAGCAGAGGAAATATACAGTGTTTGCCAGGATGCCAATACCACCAAAAACTGTATCGGCATCATCAGCTGGATGCATACTTTTTCTCCTGCCAAAATGTGGATTGGTGGTTTAAAAATACTGCAGAAGCCCATGCTGCACCTGCATACGCAGTTCAACCGCGATATTCCATGGGCTACCATTGACATGGATTTCATGAACCTGAACCAGAGTGCGCATGGCGACCGTGAGTTTGGATTTATGATGAGCCGCATGCGCATGGCCCGTAAAGTAGTAGCAGGCCATTGGCAGGATCCACAGGTGCTGGATCAAATCAATGGATGGGCAAGAACAGCAGCAGGCTGGTTCGACTGGCAGGGCGCTAAATTTGCCCGCTTTGGAGATAATATGCGCAATGTAGCAGTAACCGAAGGCGATAAAGTGGAAGCTGAATTAAAATTCGGTTACTCCGTTAATACCTATGGCATTGGTGACCTGGTAAAAGTCATTAACGAAACATCTGATGCAGCCATTGATACACTGGTAGCAGAATATGCAGACAGTTATACTTTGAGTCCTTCGCTGGTAAAAGGTGGCGCTATGCACCAATCGCTGCGCGAAGCTGCAAAGATTGAAATTGGCTTGGAGGCTTTCCTTGAAGATGGTAATTTCAAAGGCTTTACCGATACTTTTGAAGATCTGCATGGTATGGCACAGCTGCCCGGCATTGCGGCTCAGCGGTTGATGGGCAAGGGCTACGGCTTTGCAGGCGAGGGCGACTGGAAGACATCGGCCCTGGTGCGCGCCATGAAAGTAATGGGTGCCGGCTTAAAAGGCGGTAACTCATTTATGGAAGATTATACCTACCATTTTGATCCCAATAACGAACTGGTGCTGGGTTCGCATATGCTGGAAATTTGTGAGTCCATTGCCAGGGGCAAGCCTTCCTGCGAAGTGCATCAACTGGGCATTGGTGGCAAAGCAGACCCGGTAAGACTGGTGTTCAACTCCGCCGCAGGCACTGCACTTAATGCATCCATCATTGACATGGGCAACCGTTTTCGTTTGCTGGTGAACGAAGTGGTGGCGGTAGATCCCATTCAAAGCCTGCCCAAACTGCCGGTGGCAAGGGTATTGTGGAAACCCTATCCAAATATGAAAACTGGTTGCACTGCGTGGATCCTGGCCGGGGGCGCCCACCATACCTGCTATAGCCAAAACCTGAGTGCAGACAATCTGCAGGACTTTGCAGAAATGGCCGGCATTGAATACGTGCTGATTGGTAAAAACACCAATTTGTATGATTTTAAAAATGAATTGCGCTGGAACGAGGTGTATTATAAATAGATAATGTATTTTAGTCGTGAGGGGTGAGACGTGAGTGGTGAGTAGTCAGTAGTTAGTCGTTTGCTCAGCCATTGACAATTGTCGATTCACGCCTCACGAATAAATGAAAACAGCATTTGTATTTTTTACTATCTTTTCAGAATTATATTAATCGCTAACTAATCTTAAAACGAAGCACTGCTTATGAACAAGAACCTGGCATTTACAGACTACATGGTCTTCATCATTTATTTTATCATTGTGGCAGGCTATGGATATTCCATTTACCTGAAACGCAAAAAGAATGAACATGATGCCAAAGCGTTCTTCCTGGCAGAGGGAACACTCACCTGGTGGGCCATTGGTGCTTCGCTGATTGCTTCCAATATTTCTGCAGAGCAGTTCATAGGTATGAGCGGAGAAGGTTTCTTTCTAGGTGTAGCTGTGGCTGCGTATGAGTGGATTGCCGCCATCGCCCTGATCATCGTAGCCGTATGGTTCATACCGGTGTACCTGAAGAACCATATTTATACCATGCCACAGTTCCTGAAAACCAGGTACAACGAATCGGTAGCGCTTATCATGGCCATCTTCTGGTTATTCCTCTATGTATTTGTAAACCTTACTTCTATATTATACCTCGGTGCGGTGGCCATCAATGGCCTGGCAGGCGGAGAATACCTGCATGTTATTATGGTGGGCCTGGCCATTTTTGCCCTGTTGATTTCATTGGGCGGCATGAAGGTAGTAGCCTACACAGACGTAATCCAGGTAGCCGTACTGATATTTGGCGGATTGGTAACCTCCTACATTGCGTTAACAGTAGTGGGCGAAAAATTTGGCGTGGGCGCCAATGCCATTGCAGGTTTCAAAGAGTTGCTGCACCAGGCACCGGAGCATTTCAAGATGATTATTCCAAAACCAACGGCTGTTTCTACCCAAAATGATATTGACAAATACATCACCTTCCCGGGCTTTCTTTCTTACCTGGCAGGAATATGGATCATTAACCTGAACTACTGGGGTTGCAACCAGTACATCACGCAGCGCGCATTGGGAGCAGATTTGCAGACTGCCCGTACCGGTATTTTGTTTGCCGGCTTACTGAAACTGCTGATGCCACTGATTGTAATGTTGCCCGGTATCGCTGCTTTCGTTTTATACAAAGGTGGTTACCTGCCACAACTGGTAGGTGGAAAAGACGGCGCTTATTCCGCCGTATTAACCTTCCTGCCTACAGGGTTGAAAGGCTTATCAATAGCAGCACTGACTGCCGCCATTGTTGCGTCACTGGCAGGCAAGGTGAACAGTATCTCCACCATATTTACACTGGATGTCTATAAGAAATACTTTGGAAAAGAAGCCGACGAACGGAAGCTGGTAAAGACCGGAAGGGTAGCTGTGTTTGTATCCATGATTGTAGCGGTATTGTTTACCTGGAGCGATACCCTTGGTATTGGCGGCAAAGGTGGATTTACCTTTATTCAGCAGTACACCGGTTATATCAGTCCCGGCGTATTTGCCATGTTTATACTGGGTATGTTCTGGAAAAGAACTACCGGCGCAGCCGCCATAGCAGGTGTAATTACCGGTTTTGTGCTGTCGGTTCTTTTCAA
>JANPGT010000222.1:0-5370 GCA_031424135.1 Chitinophagaceae bacterium | reverse complement strand
GCGTTGCGGTTGCAATATTTCATCTAACTGGTTAAAACTACCGCGGCCATAGACTACATAGCTCACCATCTTAAAATTACGGAATGCCATAGTTCTGAATTTAGAGACGCGAATTTACAGCAATAAAGAATAAACAGCGGGACGCTTTTATTAATCCTTCTTACCAGATACCCTTGATAGGCCAAATCTGCAGGCCCAGCAGTTTGCTTTTACCTCCTTCACTGAAAAGCGCCATGCCGGTCTCATCAGCAGCATTGAAAAACTGTGTAGTAAACACCGCTTCGCCATCGTTGGCAAATACTTCGGCAATGCTGTTATCAAGATAGATGGATAATTTCAGCGGCTTTTTATTCAGCGGCAGCGGTACCGCGTAACGGCTCAGCTTTTCAAAATTTTTATTGAATGACTGCTGCGCTGTTTTGCTGCGGTCTATATACAATTCCTGCTTTTCTGCATCATAGCCAATCTCAAAATAATGACTGTTGCCCGTAGCCACGCGAATGCCGCTCTTGCCAGTACTGCCCGGTTCTATTGCCAGGGCAATTTCGCACTGAACAGATTTTACCCCTGTCGGTTCAACCCCATCAATTATTTTATTACTTAACTGCAGTAATAATGGCTGACGCAGTTGTTTGATGGCTGCTACCGGTTCCTGCACCAAGATCCAGTTATTGCCTGTTTTCTTTACGCGCATGGTCCTGGGTAAACTCATGGCGCCTTTCCAGGGTGTGGTAGGAATATCATTGGCATAGTTCCAGTTGTTTATCCAGCCAATGGCGGCAGGCAGCTGTGCCGCGGGCAACTGGTTCCAGCTGATAGCGGCGTAATACTCAGGACCATAATCGGGCCTCAGCACCGCAGCACCATCATTTTCATTGATAAATTTTTCGCCGTCAAATTCGCCTACAAAATATTGCATGGCAGCATTCATGGAGGTCTGCAATACCCATTTCTTTTGGGTGGGATTGCCTGCTACCGGCGCCTGCACCAGGTCGGGGCATTCCCAAACTGCATTGGTATCACCGGCGGGACCAAAATCACTCAGGTGTTTCCAATCTACCAGGTTTTTGGAAGAATAGAATTGTACCATGTGTTCTACGGGCAGCACCACGGCCATTACCCAGTAGTTTTTGGGGGCGTACCAGAAAACTTTGGGATCGCGAAAATCTTTTTTGTGCAGGTCCAGTATAGGGTTGCGGTTGTATTTCGTCCAGGTAAGACCGTTATCCAGGCTATATGCCAGGTGCTGGCTTTGGTTCACATTTTCTATATGCCCGGTGTAGATGGCCACCATGGATGATTGTCCTTTTTTTGTAGCAAAGCCACTGGTATTATTTTTGTCTACGATGCAGGTACCGGAAAAAATCATGGTGTCTTTTTCTTCTGCCAGCGCCAGCGGCAGTTGCTTCCAGTGCACAAGATCTTTGCTTACCGCGTGGGCCCAGCTCATATGTCCCCATACATTTCCGGAAGGATTGTACTGGTGAAACATATGGTAGACCCCGTTATTGTATACCAGCCCATTGGGATCGTTACACCAGTTTACCGCAGGGGTATAATGGTATTGCGGCCGGTACTGTTCTTTATAATTTGTTTGCGGCTGGGCATAAAGGTTGATAAGCACCAGCAGGCAGATAGCGAAAAAAATAGTTTTCATATCCTATATTTTAAGCAGGTTTATTCTTTAATGAGTTTTCTTTCCAGTTCTTCCAAAGACACCCCTTTTGTTTCCGGCATCCTGATTACCACCCATAACAACTGCAGCACCATCATGCCAGCAAGGAAGGCAAAAATTATCCAGGGGGCATCTTTCAGATAGCCTTCTTTTTCGTCCAGAAATACCGGCGTAACCAATGTAATTATTCCGGCAAATATCCAGTGTACGCTTGCCCCAAAGGATTGTCCGGTGGCCCTGATTTTATTAGGAAATATTTCTGAAAGAAACACCCAGATGACAGCACCCTGTCCAATTGCATGAGAAGCAATAAAAAGCAGTAAAAAGCTCATCAAAAACACTGGTCCCTGGTCGGTTTTAAAAGCGTAGGCCACCATTCCAAGGCTTATAATATAGCCCAGTGAACCAATAACCATCAGCGTTTTTCTTCCAAGCCTGTCAATAAGATAAAGACCTACAAATGTGAATATCAGGTTGGTTCCTCCTATAGCTATCGAGTTTAAAAGGGATTCTTTTGCACCCAGTCCAATTTTGGAAAGAATTTCAGGGGCATAATAAAGAATAAAATTGATGCCTGACAATTGATTAAAAAAAGCAATAAAAAATGCCAGCCAGATAATTTTTGAATGCTTGGCGCTAAAAAAATCGGCAGTTTTTCCTGCTGAAGCTTCATGCTGGTTGCTTTCTATAATTGTTTTGATTTCAGCATCTGCATCGCTGACGCCTATCTGCTGCAAAACGTCTTTGGCAGCCGCCAGATCCTTCTTTTTTGTAATCAACCAGCGCGGGCTTTCCGGTACACCCATTACCATTAAAGTATAGATAATGGAAGGAATAGCCAGAACACCCAGCATCCAGCGCCAGTCGTTGGCGCCACCTACGCCCTGCAAAAAATAATTGGATAAGAATGCTATCAAAATACCAAATACAATATTAAACTGGTACATGGCGCCCAGGCGGCCCCGGGTAGCAGGGGTTGAAATTTCTGAAATATAGGTAGGCGCTACTACCGATGATACGCCTATACCAAGTCCGCCAATAAAGCGGAAAAAGGAAAAAATATACGGGTTGGGTGCAAATGCAGAACCGAATGCCGAAACAGCAAACATAATTCCTATCCAGAGCAGTACTTTTTTTCTGCCGTATTTTTCTGCCGGTATGCCTCCCAGCAGTGCCCCTGCAACTGTTCCCCACAGCGCCATTGACATAATAAAAATACCATGGAATAAAGAGGAGGTATGCCAGAGATCTTTGATGGGCTGGTTGGCACCGGAAATTACCACTGTATCAAAACCAAAAATAAAGCCGGCCAGTGCCGCCACTATGGACCACTGAAAGAGTTTGTTCTTATTCATGAGCAATCGTTGTATGGTTGAAGGAGTAAGATAAGAAAAGGAAGGGAAACAAAGCCCCTAACCTCATACCCCCCGACCCCCTTAAGGGGGAGTATTAAGGTCCTTTTCATACTTAGACTAAAAAAGATGTTCAGTTCTTTTAACGGAGATAACGCAGCAGCCTGCTATTAATCGGGCAGCATCTTCGAAAAGGGGAGCTGTGAGCTGATGGTTTCCCCTTTTGAGGGAAATCGGAAGGGGCTGAAGGCTGTGCGTTGGAACTCCCCTTCAGGGGGGTCGGGGGTAAATTATTGGCTCAGAAGAAGATCTTTTGATGTACAGATGGTCTTGGTTTTCTGAGTAGGATTAACGGTTTTCCAAATGGATAGGTATTCAATCTGGTGTAGTGCAGGATGATTGGGCTACAGGGCTTTCAGGGGATCTGGTGGGGTCTTTTAACGGATACGGAAAAACTGGATAGTTTCAAAGGAGTTGGATAGTCAGGTTTCGGCGGGTTGGATAAGTCTTTTAAGGGATATGGATGTTCGGGTGTTTCTCAGGATTCGGATACTCTGGGCTTTCAGGGGATTTGGAAGGATTTTTTCGGAGGAGTTGGATATTTGCGTCTTTCGTGATACAAAGATGCAACACGCATAGCCCCCGGCTAAATTTTTTCGGGTTTTGCAATATTTCCTTCGATAAATGGAGGGAAAGAGAAGATAAAACCCCAACCCCCGTCTGTACTGGCACGGGCGGGCCCTGAAAGGAGGAGTCCTAACGCAAAGCCCTCCCTTTGCGAAGACACGGATGGATTAGCAGACTGCTACACTATCCCAGTTAAAAGAACAGCATATTGTTTCCAGTCTAACCATGAAAATGCCTTTAATACTCCCCCTTCAGGGGGTGGGGGGCAACAGCTTCTCCGCCCTTTCCAAATCCTCCGGGGTATCAATTTCCACGCCCATATAGTCTGTTACCACCATTTTTAAAAGAATGCCATGTTCCAGGTAGCGGAGACATTCTATTTTCTCGGCAGCTTCCAGGGGCGTCATAGGCCAATGGGTAAAATCCATCAGGGCCTGCTTGCGGAAAGCGTATACACCAATGTGCTCGTAATAGATGACGGGTAAATCTTTGCTGCGCGGGTAGGGTACCACACTTCTTGAAAACATCAATGAGTTCATCTGCAGGTCTACCGCCACTTTTACATAATTGGGATCGTCAATAAATTTTTGCTCCTTCAGCACCTGCATCAGTGAAGCCACTTTTACTTTTTTTCCATCTTCTCCCTCAAAGACCTGCAGCAACTGCTGTAGGGGCTGCTTCTTTACAAAAGGCTCGTCTCCCTGTACGTTTACAATAATATCTACATCCATACCGGCCACCGCTTCTGCAATACGGTCGCTGCCACTTTCATGCGGTTTTTTACTCATCACGGCCTTTCCGCCTGCACCGGTAATCTCGTTATAAATAATATCACTGTCGGTTACTACCCACACTTCTTCAAATAGTCCGGTGGCAACGGTGTTGTCATAGGTATGCCGTATCACGGGTTTATCTCCCAACACCTGCATCAGTTTTGCAGGAAAGCGGGTGGCGGCGTAACGCGCCGGTATCATGGCAATCATCTTCATGCAATAAAGATAAATGAAACTGGTTTTCCGGCATCAATGCCAATTGTCTTAAAGGTACCTGTTATAATCCGTTGCCGGCCGTTTTGCCGATAGTACCTGTTTATAAAGCACTGCTAAACGAAAGACAGGGCTAAATGAAACAGTATTAGGCAATTGCCTTTGCGAAGGCAAAAATTGAATTTGGCGGTTTGTTCAAGTTATTAACCGAATCCTTATATTTGAAAAGGATCACGCTCAACGATTGCATGTAGCATTTAATAACCTAAAATTTAAAGCCATGCAAGCTACCGAATTGCTCAACAATTATTTTGTTGATGACCGTACATGGGACGAAATGTATAGTAACAGTGCTGTTCGCGAACAGTACAAGGGCGCTGTCGACTTCCTGCAACAACTTACAATAGATGAGCTCAACAAAAAAGAAGAGCAGGCCAAGCGGCTTTTTATGAGCCAGGGCATCACTTTTACTGTGTACAGCAGTGGCGAGGGCATCGAAAAAATCTTTCCTTTTGATATTATTCCGCGCATCATTACCGCAGCAGAATGGAGCTATATTGAAACCGGCATCAAACAGCGCCTGAAAGCACTCAATCTTTTTTTAAAAGACGTGTACCACGAGCAGTTTATCATTAAAGATGGCATTGTACCCATTGATATGATTTACAGCTGCCCGCATTACCTGCGCGAGATGCACAATTTTCCGGTGCCCTACGATATTTATGTGCAT
>JANPGT010000221.1:0-3241 GCA_031424135.1 Chitinophagaceae bacterium | reverse complement strand
GCAATTACTGGTAAGCGGCGACGAATTACTGATAAAAAACAATAGCGGGGTTTACCAAAAATACTGGATCAACAAAGCCGGGTCTCCTGGTGCGTCGCAGTTAGTATTGATAGATGAAGCAGGTTCACCCGCCACTGTCTCCTCAGTAACAGCAATCATTGTACGTTCCGGCAGGCGTAATATGCACAGCATGGCGGTTGGTTCATTGGTTTCATTGGTAAACCCTGTTAAAAACGGCAAACTGGATATCGGGGCATTTACCAAAGTGCTGGATGCTAATGCAAGTATGTTTAATGATGAATGGGCTATTGAAGCAAAAAACGTTTTGAACACGGTAATGGTATGCCCGGATGGATACCTGACTGATGCAACGGGACGATGCTACAAAGAAACTACGGTGAGCGGAACGCCTGTTTTTCCAGCGGCAGCGGCCATCTACCCGCAACAAAGCACGGGCTACAGTGTTTGCGGTACAAGGCTGGTCAACAGCACTGCGTATTATGCTGCCATAGGTGGGGGAGAACCTCCCGTCAGCCAGATCACGACCATCAGCACGGCGCCATTTATGAATGGCAGCACTGCCTGCAGCGGTGCCAATGCTACCACCTTCAACGGGCCATTGAACCGCTGCGGCATCTGGACGCAGGGGAACGCAGCCTACAGGAATGAATGGATAGGCATAAAAACCAAACTAACCATCAAAACAGCAGATCTCAAAAATGCTGCCGTCACAGGCAGTACTGCCAGGATTTTTATCGGCTTTGCGGCACAGCATAATATTGAAATAAGAATAGACAATGTGCTGGTAGCTGCTTATGGCGACAACACTTCCAATGGCAATACAAATACATATCGCTACTGGCGGATAAAACCACTCAGCATTACACTGGATACCCAGCATGAAATTTATATCCGCACCCTGAATAAATCAACCGGCAAAGGAGTGATGGGAGTAGAGCTGTATGACAATACGGTAACACAGTTGCGCAATGCAGTATGTGCCAAAAACAATTGTGCGGGCTGTAATATAGCATCACCTGCACTCAGCAGCAACCCGCTTTGCAATAATAATGCAGTACCCGCCAGGATACTTTGGAGCACAGACTGTTTAAGTGAATTGAACTACTTTAATTACCATGCAAATGCTTCGGGCACAGCTATCCCTGACTTCAGCCTCAGTTGCAGCAATGGTGCACTGCCATTTGAAGATGCACAATGTAATCCTTCGTGTCCACTGGCAATACAACGCATTTACGCGGCAAAAATTCCGCGAACCATCTGTGCACTCCCTGTTGGCAAAACCATCAATCCCTATACTACGGGCATGCGTGGCAACTGGCGTATGCAGCAATCATTTGCGTATCACACAGACCGGGAAAGCATATTGCCGGAAATCAAACCCGGCGATCCTGATGTAATTGAAAAAACAGATATCCGGAAATCAGGCGCCTATGCGGTATTCAATCCATTCTGGAACTTCCAGGCAGGGCATTGGATGCCGCAGGAGCAGTTACCGCAAAAAGATGCCAATTGGGTAAAGGGCAACGAAATAACTTTCTTTAATCAAAAAGGCCAGGAAATTGAAAATGTTGATGTCCTTTACCGCTATAGTGCAGCACAATTCGGATACGGGCAATCGGTAGCAACAGCAGTAGCTTCCAATGCCCGGTATACTGATATTGCTTACGATGGGTTTGAGGATTATGACTTTGACGTGGACGATTGCCAGGCGAATGACACTTGTAACCTGGATGGACATTTCAGCATCCGGCGGTTGAGCCGGAGATTCCCTTCTGTCATCATCCCGGATGCCAGCTATGCGCATACGGGACGGAATTCATTAAGGGTTAACGCCGGCACAGATGCCAGCATCTTATTACCAATAACACCTGGCAGCAGCAGCACGCGCTACACTTTCCTGGGTGCATATATGCAGCTAACGGATAAAGGTATTTTATACGGGCTAAAACCACAACCGGGGAAATCCTACCTGCTGAGTGCATGGATAAAAGATAAACCGGTGAACAATCCGATCGCAGGTGTAGATGAAAGCAGCAATGTACAATTGCTGCCGAATGAATCCAGCAAAGCAGCTGTCGAAATTATTTCGGGAGGAACTACCATTGCCTCGACAATAAAAGCTGGCCCGCGGGTAGAGCAATGGCGAAAAGTAGAAATGGTATTTACCGTGCCTGTGAACGCCCCAACACTGCAGATCAAATTCAGGCCAGGAAGCGCTACCGCCTGGTTTGACGACATCAGGATACATCCCTATGAGGCCCAGATGAAAACATATGCGTACGATAACAGGAGTATGCGGCTTTGGGCAGAACTTGACGAAAACAATTTCGCTACTTTTTATGAATACGATGACGAGGGAATACTGGTAAGAGTGAAGAAAGAGACTGAGCGCGGTATCATGACGATAAAAGAAACAAGATCAACTTACAGATTAAAAAAATAGTCTTCAGATGCCACCGACATTATTCAGAACAGCTGTAACAACAATATTTTTCCTTTGTGTAATCTGCCTTTCCGCACAGGATAACGCAATAACAGCACTCCGGAAAATACAGCATAGTTACAACGGGGGTGAAGCGATTCGCTTTACCGGCAGCATGAAAATGTATGCTAAAAATCAACCTTCCAGAATTATTGATCAGCTGCAAAGCAGTTATATCCTGAAAAGCAAAAACTTCCGATGCAGCATTGGCCCGGTTTCAATGTTGCTGAATAATGACTACTATATTTCTGTAGACAATAGCGGGAAATTGATAATGCTGGGCCGCCGGAAGGACCTTCCGGTCATGGCGGGCAACCCTGTATTGAATCTTGGCCAATTGGAGAAATGGCTGGGTGAAAAGAAAATACAGGCAACCGTCTCGGTCAATACGGTCAACACGGTATTGCAACTTACAGATATGGAAGCCGTCAGCGGATTCAATGCATACAGCATTGAATTCAATACCATCAATGGTTATATGAAAAAGGTAGTGATGGAGTCTGTTGCCAGCAATGAACCAGGGAAAACAACAGTCCTGGAAATAAATTACTCAGAGCCACTGCCTGCAACCAACACCTCCTTTTCTGAAAAATCTTTTTTTTCTGTTGTCAACAACAGGGTTAAATTGAGTGAAGCTTACAGCAGCTATCAGCTTATCAATCAGCTGTAATGTAAGCGGAGACATCGGCAGGGAAGCGCTTTGTATTGATTTTCCCAGGCGATGTCTGTGCAAACAAA
>JANPGT010000220.1:0-4513 GCA_031424135.1 Chitinophagaceae bacterium | reverse complement strand
GTTTTTGACAGCCCTCTTTCCTGTACTATTCTTGCCAGTACCGGAAAGGCGGTAACACTCATGGAAATACCAATGAACAAAGCAAATGAAAGAAATTTTACATTGGTGGGCGCAAACTGCGCATAAATAAAATAAGCCAGGGTAACTCCCAATGCAAACGGAAATATAATGCTGGCATGGCTTATCACCACAGCTTCACGGGCCTTGTTTCTCAGTACCTTTAAATCCAGCTCCATGCCAATGACAAACATAAAGAGTATAAGGCCAATCTGGCTCAGGAACTGCAGGTTACCCAGCGACTTTTCCGGGAAAAGAAAGGCAGAAAATTCAGGTAAATAGGTGGCGGCAAAGGAAGGTCCCAGCAATATGCCGGCAATGATCTCTCCTATAACCGATGGCTGACCTATTTTTTTACACAGGAATCCCAGGATGCGTGCTACACAGATAATGGTGATGATTTGTAATAATAATATAGACAGCGGGTGGGTAATATTGTGCAGAAAGGTTTCTTTGAACTGTTGCCAGGTAGAAGCGTCCATTTGCGGAATGAACTGTGCTACCTTATTGTTTTCAAGCAATAGCCCCCGGTGCAATATAAAATAAATCAATCCTGAAAAGCCGGCGATGGTAGCAATGTAAAAAATGGCGTTCCTGTATTTCTTCATAGACCCCTTTGACAGCAAACTTAGTGCTTAAACTTTTTTTGAAAGAGGCGTTACAGCGGTCTGCTGAAATTTATGTAACAAGAGTGGAAAATAATGTAACCAAATCAGGAAGCAGTAAGTTGGAAAAAATGGGCTTTGTAGGCCTGGCTTAAGGCAAACAGCAGCGGTTTACCATTTTTGATAATGGAAGTGGTGATTTCACCTGCTGAAAAGGAGGTGACTTTTTTTACTGCAATGATTTCTTTTTTATTCACCTGGCAGAATTGATTGGCAGGTAATAATGATAGCAGCTGGGAGAAGGATATATTTTTTAACAGCAGCATTTCTCCATTTTCCAGTGCTGCCACTTTATCTCTTTTATCAAGCGCGGTGCTGGCAATAAACAGCAGTTGATCAAAAAATAAGAGCGAACGGCCCTTGCTGGTGTTAAGCTGTATAAACTGTTTCCCCGGCGGTGGCTGTTTTAATTGTTCTGCGGCTTTTTGCAGGGCTTTCTGCAGCCTTTCTTTTTGTATTGGCTTGCGGATGTAGTCGATGGCATTGAGATCAAAAGCTTCAGCAGCATAGTCTTTGTAGGCGGTGGTAAAAATAACCGGTTTGCCCTGCAGCAGTTTTGCTACTTCCAGCCCGTTCAGCCCCGGCATCTCTATATCAAGGATGCATAAATCAAAATCAACCCCTTTGCTCTCCTGTACCAGCCGCAGCGGATCGTTGAAAGCCCTTACTACTTCAATACCGGGTAGCTGCTCACACAACATTTTAAGGTAGGTAAGTCCTGGCAGTTCATCATCCAGCAGCAAGCATTTTATTTTTGTGTTCAAGCAAATTGATTTTTAAAGAAGAAATGTACACATCACCCTCGGCAAACTGGTCCAGTTTGTAATTGTCTTTATAGATAATATCGAGCCGTTTTTGCAGGTTGGGTTTTCCAAAGCCGCCTTTTTCTTTTTTTAACGGAGAGGCATGGCTGATTTTATTGGACACGGTTAAAGAAAATACATCGTTTTTCAGTTCAAATACAATGGCAATAAAAGCGCTTTCATGCTGCAGGTCTGCATGTTTAAAAGCGTTTTCAATAAGGTCGGTAGTAATAAGGGGTGCTACCAGTTGCTGTGTATACAACGGGTGCTGTTCGTCCACCCTGTTTTTAATGCTTAAATCAAACAGCGGGCTTACTTTCAGCCGGTTAATTTCTACCAGGCTGAGGGCAAATTCAATTTCCTCTTTCAGCGATACAAATTTCCGCTCGCTTTCATATAAAATAAAATCAAGCACATTGGACAATTTGTCCAGCGCATAATAAGTCTGGTAGGCATGCGACTGTATAGAGTTGAGTGTGTTTTTAAAAAGATGTGGGTTCAGCTTGTATTTGATGGTATCCAGTTCCAGGGAGTGGATTTTCAATTCCAGCTCAGTGAACTTTTCCTCCATTACAAGCTTCTCTTTTCTTTCGCGGCGCAGCGTGCGCAGCACCATTAGCAGGGTAATACAGGCCGTGGTGGCCAGCAGCGCCATTAGAAAAATGCCCGTGTTGCTGTGCAGGAAATTGTTCACCCGATGCAATGTTTAGTGACTACAAAGATAGCAAAGCCGGGTAGAGGGTTGCGCGGTTATTTGGCAGGGTTGGTAAAGTCCTGGTTGCTGAAAGGAGCCTGCACTGGTATTTTAATCACATTGAACGCGTGTTGGGTAGCCTGGTGGCAGTTATTGCAATTGCTGGTCAGCATTTCAAAACTATTTTTGAAAAGGGCCGGACGTTCAGTACGGATGGATTTACTGATGCTGTCCAGCGCAGGATTTATCATATCCAACTTATTGATTTCTTTCCTGCCGGCACAATAAATTGGTATGTTGTCCAGTGCTTCTTTTATCTCGGCAACTTCAAAATCTGCCAGCTGCCAGTTCTGCGCCTGGCCTGCAAACCATAGTTTGGCGTGGTGTACCTGTATAGAACTCATGAACTCTCCAAGTCCGGGTTTATAACTGGCAGCCAGTTTTTTTTCCAGGCTGTCTATGCGTTGCTCCAATGCCTGTGTATTGACGGCATTTGTGTTGCAGGAAACAAGCACATACAATAACGGGAACAGCGAAAAGCGTTTCATATTTTCTATAGGTTAATGGTAAAAAAGGATTATTCAATAATCCCCGGAATAATGTAAAACTACATCAGTAATCAGAGACTACAAGCGCTTTAAAAGTATGCGGTCCCTGAGTCTCAGAAACGGCTTTTCAATAACAATATTCATCAGCAATGCAGCAACCAGGCAGGTGATGACCGCTATCAGCAGCATGCCATTGCTGTCTTCTGCAATGCCTGTTTTTGAAAACTGTTGCTGTGTAAGGTGGATAATGATTTTATGCGTGAGGTAAATGGCGTAAGAAAGCGCTGCTATTTTTGCAATAAAGCGCGATTGACATCTGAACAAAAAGCAGGAGGGGCTGATGGCGGCCACTACCAGCAGCCCATAGCCGAAGCTTACCAGCGGGAAGCCAAACACAGAAGCCGCAAAAGAAACTTCGTTGCTGCAGACAAAATACGCGGCGGTTAGTGTAAGCAGGCTCATCAGCAGCAGCAAGTTGCCATAGGCCGTTATTCTTTCTCTGATCCGTGGCCTGAACTGGAACAGTGCAGCAATGCCTACGCCGCAGAGCAGCCCGTCCAGGCGGCTGTAGGTAGGATAGTATATCCATTTGTACCAGGTTATCCAGTTGATTTCTTCACCGGGTATTGCTACTACTTTGTCATAGATAAGCCAGCGCAGCGCCAGGCCCAATAAGAATAACGCGGCCAACAGCCATATCCCTTTCCGTAATGCCCTGTAGTAAAGAAGCGCAATAAGGATAAGTGGCAGCAGCAGGTAAAATTGTTCTTCAATGCAGAGCGACCAGGCGTGTGAGAACGTACCCTGTGTGCGCAGGTCCAACCCCAGGTTTTGGGTAAAGCCCAGGTATTTCCAGAGTGGGGCAGGGGCTTCGCGCTCACGGGCAGCAGGGAAATAAAAGTAAATGGCTACCACGGCCAGGTAGGCCGGGATGATCCGGAAAAAGCGTTTCAGGAAGAATTTTTTAAAAGACAGCTTTTCCCCTTTTGCAATGCCGGAAAACAACTGCGATGCAATGAGGTAGCCGCTGAGTACAAAAAAAAGATCAACGCCGGTCCAGCCAAATTTACTGATATCGGTTAACCATTGCGGTGATGGAAAAATGCGGCCATAGTGATAGATAAAAACAAAGCTGATGGCCAGGGTGCGCAATACATCGAGGCCGTTTAGTTTTTGATGATGGGTATTGGTAAGTTCGGGTTGCTGGGTCATGCGGGTATTCCGTGAAGTGTTGAATGGTTTGGAGGAATGAACTTACTGAATAAATGAACCTGGTTAAATAACGTTTTTGTAAAAGTATTATTTATTAAAGATGTGGCGATTGGTTAGACGCCGGCCAGGGACGGGAAAGACAGGATTGTGGTATTGAAAAATAATTACATTTAATAATTACTTGTTGGTGATAACACCAACAAGGGCGGCGGGGCGGCGTCGTTTCCGTCCCTGATCGGTGTCTCACCGACCGGAATTAGTGGAACTGCTGGTCGGTGAGGACACCGACTGCGGCGGAAAATTCATTTTTCGTCATCAATGATATATTTTTCATTGAACTCGATGAGGTATTTGGCCATTACCCTGTCTGAAATATAGTTGTCTGACTTAAATCTTTTCAGCAGATCCGGGTCTACGGAAAACAGTTTTTTCAGTGTGCTATACTTAGCCTGCGTGATTTTGCCTTTAGGATTAATAAACATTAAGTAAAACACAGGTCGGATGGCAGCAGTTCCTGCAGCTGTGGCCAATGCC
>JANPGT010000219.1:0-1893 GCA_031424135.1 Chitinophagaceae bacterium | reverse complement strand
AAAGGATTCTGCCCTGTTGCTGATATTGGTTAACCCAATACCGGGTCTCTTTTTCTTGCGGTCGAAGCCAATGCCATTGTCTTTTATGATCATATTGGCCTGGTGCCGGTCGGCATGTATGCTTACGGTTACCAGGCTGGCTTTTGAGTGTTTTTCAATATTGTTCAGCTGCTCCTGTGCAATGCGGTACAGCGTTTCCAAAATAACCGGGGCAATATTTTCCTCCGGGAATCCAACAGCCTCCAGCTGCACTTTCCGCTGCTGCAGGCTGTAATTGTGTGCAAGCTCTTTTAAGGTATCTATAAAACTATTTTCTTTAAACCGGGGCATCAGCATCCTGTGCGAGAGATTGCGGGTTTCTGCCACGGCTTCCTGCAGGTTATTGATACAATCTGCCAATATGGGCGGTTTTGCTTTGCTTTTTGCCAGGTGAAAGCTCAATTTCATTCTGATAGCGGCCAACAGCTGGCTGATATTATCGTGCAGCTCCTGCCCCAGCTGGCTTCTTTCATTTTCCTGTCCCAGCAGCATGGCCCGGGTTATTTTTTTCTGCTCTTCTACTTTGCTTTTCAGTCTTTCCTCTTCCAGCCTGCGCAATTCAGAAATATCAATGTGCATCACAACGGCACCGGCCAGTTCCTTACCCTCCAGTTGGGTTGCAATCATCCTGAACCATCTTTTTACGCCGGGGCTATGGCAGGGATATTCAAAAACGAACTCTTTTCTTTTGTTGTCAATTACATCTTTAATGCCATTGGCTACCAGCCTGCCATCTTTTGCTGATTCTCCCGGCGATGTTCTTGAAATCTCAATATAATTTTCGCCGATACTCTGGTTGCTGCCAATAAACCCATTGTTGTTTCCGGACTGCCGCCAGGCGTCATTCACATCTACAATAAAACCTTTATCATCCAGCAGTGCAATATTGGCCGGCAGTGTATTCAATATAGCCGCCATTCTTACGGAAAGGGTCTTTTTTTCCTCGTAGCTTTTGCGAAGCAGCTCTTCGGCCTCTTTTCTTTGTGTAATATCCCGTGCAATTTTAGAAGAGCCGGTGATAAGGCCTCTGCTGTTTTTTACGGGAGATACGGTAAGCGATACAAATACCCTGGCACCATCTTTTTTGGTGCGTTGTGTTTCCAGGTGCTGTACATACTCTCCTTCTTTTATTTTATGAAGAATGCTGTTTTCCTCCTCCATTCTCTCAGGAGGAACAATAATGGATATGGGCCGGCCAATGGCTTCTTCGGCGCTGTATCCAAACAATGACGCTGCGCCCGGGTTCCAGCTGGTAATAAGGCCGGTGGTAGTTTTGCTGATAATGGCATCATCAGATGAATTAACAATGGAGGCGAACAGTGCCTGTTGTTCAGCAGCTTTTTTTCTTTCCGTAATATCTCTTCCAATGGCCATCAGCCTTCCATCGGGCATCATCTTGGTGCCAATCTCCATGTCAATATGTGTACCGTCTTTTCTTTTCAGGCGGCGGTGGTCAATGGTGGCCTGCCCGGCTTTTAGTGATTCAAAATAAAGGGGCCTTTGTGAAAGGTCTTCTTTAAAAAACAATGCTGCAACGTTCAGTTTTTTCAGCTCTTCCTGCGTATAACCAAGGTAGTTACAGGTACTATGATTGCAATCCAGTATGGTGCCATCAAGCGTGTAGATAATAATTCCGTCAAATGCGTGTTCTACCAGGGTTCGGTATTTTTCTTCGCTTTCGCCCAGTCTTTTTGCGGCATCTGTTTTTTCCTTTTCAATGGCACGGTGCCTGAGCGCCGCATCAATGGCCGCCGGTAACCTGGCCAGCCGGTCCTTCAATACATAATCATCAGCGCCTTTTTTTATAATGCCTGCGGCGAATTCTTCCGACACGGTGCCGGTTACCAGTATAAA
>JANPGT010000218.1:0-6523 GCA_031424135.1 Chitinophagaceae bacterium | reverse complement strand
GTGGGCATGCAAATGCAGTAACCCTGTCAAATCTCAGGTTGCTTAAAATAAAGTTACCACGGTATGCTTGCAGCATGACAGTGAAGGTGTAATTGTATTTGAACTGGCTAACTGATAAGCGTATAAAGACGATGGCGGGCGAAACCCAGGAATGCAGAGCGCCTGAAAATCTGGAACCTCTCTTCTGTCATTCTGCAAGAATCCGGTGGGCATGCAAATGCAGTAACCCTGTCAAATCTCAGGTTGCTTAAAATAAAGTTACCACGGTATGCTTGCAGCATGACAGGCGAAGGTTGTAATTATATTTGAATTGGCTTTATTGGTGCTGAATGGTTAGTCGCACAGAATATTGTGCAGCGGAGCCTGCAGCAGACTGTACATTACCGGCTTTCCGCATCTTTCGGAGGTGGCCAACCGTCACATACAATCCGGTTAAGAAAAGTCCAGGATGGATTAAAGCTATTGATAAGTTTTTCCTTTTCAGTGCGCACTGAATTTTTAATTGCTTTTTCGCGGGCGATCGCATCATTGATATATTGATGTGTTTCATAATAGACCAGCCAATAACAATAGTATTTTGCCGCAAAAGATATGTCGGTGCCCCTGTGCAGCCAATGCTCCGTAATACGTTGACAAAGCTGGTTGGTCACCCCGGTATTCAGTACTTTTTTCGAAGAATTGGTAAGCATATAAACGCTATAATGCTGCTGCATTGTACAATCTTTTTAGTCGTCTGAATTAAACATTTTATCCATCACCCCAATCCCATCACCCCGGCGCCAACGATGCCCATACCTACCAGCCCGCCAAGAACAGAAGCCACCGCATCCGCCACTTCATAATGCCCATGGCCGGTAAATTTGGAATACAGCTCAAAACCATAGCTGATGCCTACAATGAGCCCGAATGAGACCATGGCGTTGATATAAGGATGACCGGGGAGTAAAAAATACCCGGCAGAAGGCAGTACCAGTCCCATGGCAATGCCAACAAAAAAATGCTTCCATTTATCAGGTGCTATCTTGGGTATCAATGAGGTTTATTTTAAAGCAGTGAAGGTAAACAGGATTGAATGGATGAAATGGATGACAAAGCAATTTATGATTTTGCAGTAAAAGCTTCTATCAGCTGCATGGTAGCCACAGCGCTTTCTGCAGACGAAGGGTTGGGCCCGCCTTCCAGGAAATAGTTCACCACTGCTGCTATCATCGGTTGCTGCACATGCGGCAAATCGTCAAATGCAATGACCTGCTCCTCCCCTTTTTTACTGAGTACAATTTGATGGGTACTGAACGTTGAAAACCGGATGCAGCCGGCAGCACCAATAATCTCCACGATGTCCCGCTGTTCGTTTTCAGCCCCGCTGAAACACCAGCTGCCATTGAATACTACCCCATTGCTGAACCGGATAATCCCTGTAACAAAATCGGCTGCCTTATACAGGCCAGCCTGGTTGAGGGCAAAACCCGATGCGCTGTCGTAAGATCCAAAAAAATACTGCATCAAATCAAGCTGGTGCGGGGAAAGATCATGAAACAAACCGCCGCCGGAAATGCTGGGGTCAAGCCGCCAGAACTGATTGATATCTGCTACCTGGGCTGGCTGCGGCGGCTGCACCAATTGCAGGTTCACCAGTCGAACCTCCCCTATTTCACCGGCTTCCAGCAGCGCTTTTACTTTCATAAAACGCGGTTGTGCCTTGCGGTAATGCGCCACGCAAAGTTTTACGCCGCTGTCTGCTGCTGCCTGTTGCATACGGATGGCCGCCGCCGCACTGGTAGCCATGGGCTTTTCTACATACACGGGTTTGCCCGCCTGCAATGCCCTTAAGGTATAGTCTTCGTGGCTTTGCGGTGGTGTGGCAATATAGATGGCATTTACATCCGGATCATCTATTAATTGCTGTGCGTCTGCATACCATTTGGGTACAGCATGCCGTCGGGCATAGTCTTCCGCTTTGGCGGCATCGCGCCGCATCACCGCTACCAGCGATGAATGATTCACTTTATTAAAAGCAGGACCGCTTTTTACTTCTGTAACATCTCCGCAACCGATGATGCCCCACTGTATTTTATTCATACCGCTTTTCTTTTAATTGGGAACTAAAATACGCATTAGCTTTCACTGCGGAATTCAGGAATATTTGCGGACTGGCAATAACCAATACTCTTTGATAAATACCAATCATATACTATTTCGTCATAAATACCCAATCCACCCTGGGCTGGTAATGGAAAGGCTTGCCCTTTTGGGGCAGGGGTTGGTTACCGGTTAACTGCCCTTTTTTATTGCGGATTACCTGCAGGAGGGTCCTGCTGAATGCGCCTTTTTCATAATCGAAAGTCTCGCCATCATCATCGTACAGGATGGTACTGTTAGGTGCTGTTCCATAGTGCCGCACCACTAACGGTAAAGATTGATCAGGCCGCGGTGTTTGCCTTTGTGCAGGTATCATGGGTATAATGCCACCATCTTTTACAAAAAGTGGAATTTTGTCAAGCCCCGGTGCTATTTCTATGGACTGGTTTTCTCCGGCCAGTGCGCCTGTATAGAAATCGTACCATTTTCCGGCAGGCAGTAATACTTTTCTCTTTTTCTCGCCGGTAAACAGGGGCGCTACCAATATATAGTCACCCATCATGTACTGGTCTTTTATTTCGGCAATGGTTTTCAGGGCATAAGGATTTTTAGTAGCATCCAGTTTTCCGTCTGAGGTGGTTGAAACTGGTGCAAAACCATCCAGCAGTGCCATGGCCCTGAATGGTGGTTTACCTTCAAAATGATATTGCGCAAAGCTGCTGTACAGGTAAGGCAAGAGCTGCATGCGCAGCAGCGCCACTTCTTTTACGGCGTTTTCTACTTCCGGAAAAGACCAGGGTTTGGTGCCATCAGACCAGGCATTCAGCATGGCCATGGGCGAAAAGCAAACCGTTTGCATACGCCTCACCCACTCTTCCGCGGTTTCAGAAGCGCGTACTTCGGGCGTCCATAATACGCCTATAAAACTGCTGTTGATAAGTGCGGTAATAAAATCTTTGTGACTGTAGTAGTCGTTATAAATAACATAGGGCAGGGCACTGGCACCTGCGTTGGACGCTCTTACCAGACCATAAGTGCGCTGGTTAATTTCTTTAAACCAGCCTGCGGTAAGTTTTTGCATCAGCAGTCCGTACACCTGGCGCAGTTGCGCTGCCGGTATGCCCGATGGAAAAGTAGCCACATCGGGCCATAGCCAGTTGTCGAAGCCGTCCACTTCATCCATCTTATACCCGCTAACGCCCATGGCAATATGATTTTTCAGGAAATGCTCTTTTAGTATTTGCTGCACTGCTGGCAGGGTAATATCCGGTACAATGCCATTCCAGACCGTATGTGATCCGGAGAGCGGATAGAGGGCTTTGTACAGGCTGCTTTTGGGAGAAATATACGGGTTCATCCATAGGTTACTGCGGATGCCCTTGCTGCGCAGCGTATTGTTAAAACCGCGTGGATCCGGAAAGCGCGAACTGTCCCACTCTAACGTACATGGATATGCCATACTTTGCCAGCCGGGTTCTACGCCGATAAAGTCAAGCGGGAAACCATGTTTTTCAAAAGCATCCGCTTCTTTAAGGATGCTGTCCTGGTTGTAGAGCGTGGGCACCCTTTGCGTAAAACCCAGTCCCCATTTGGGCGGCAGGCAGCCTCCCCCATTGAACAGGTTATAGCGCTGCACCACATTCATCGTGGTGGGACCGGCAAAGAGGTATATATCCACGCTTTGGCCGGGCACGCTGATCTCCACCGCGTCTGAGTAGGGTTGTGCATCCCATGTTTTATCGGTGTTGCGGTCCTGCAGTGCAGGCGGGTCTTTGGCATCTTTTCTTACTGCAGCACCGGCGTAAACTGTTATGTACGCTGCTGCATCTACCAGTATGCCATAGCCTTTGGAGGATACGTAAAACGGCACCGGTGCATGGGTGCGGCCATTGTCTGACCCACCATAATGATCCACATGCAGGTTCAGAATACGCCCGCGCTGGTTCACTGTTTTAAAGTTGAGGCCGAGCCCAAACAACGCCTCGTTTCTTTGTAAGGGAAACTGTAAAAACACCTGCCCATTGGATGATTGCGCCAGCATATCTTCCTGCAGCAGGGGAAATGCCGCGGCGGGTAACTGCTGCAATGCCGCTGTCTGTGCAGTATTTTGCATTAATTGAATGTAACTGTTACTGCTGCCCTTTCCTATGCTGGCTTTCCAGATGCCGGGTTGTATTTGCTGCCACTGCAATGGTTGCTGCTGTGCATGCGTGCAGGCCAATAAAACGATAAAACAGGTAAGTGCAACAATATTTTTGATCATTTTCGGTTGTTTGGGCAGGTATGATGGTAAGGTATTTTAAAAGTACATACTTATACCAATATTGCGGCTATGTTTGCTGCAATGAAACTGTTTCAAATGGTTGTCCTGGCAACATGCCGCCGCGCTTGTATCCGGCATTCAAATGCTATTATGCAGCTAAATAAAATACAGTTTGGAATTTTAGTGATGGCGCTGGTGATTGCCCCTTTTGTGGCATACAAAGGCGTATGGCTGCTGCAATCAGTTCCTGCCACGGGTACCATGTGTTTTATGGGCAAAAGTCTGAATGGCCAGTTCTCCAGCACTTACCCGGTAATAAAGTTCAATACCCCAAAAGGCGATACCATTTTCTTTAACGGGCTGGAGCAGGCCGAATACCAGCCCGGCCAGCTGGTACCCATCCGCTACCAGAAAAACAACCCCAATGATGCCCGCATTAACCAGTTTGCCGGCATCTGGCAGGATACGCTTGTCTATGCACTGCTGCCTTTTGTATTGCTGATGATGGTATTGCTGCACCCGGAGATTATACCGCGGGGTGCAAAAATTATCATCGGCAGAAAGCCCTTTTTTTCTGTTATTGCACCGGCAAAATAAACTACATATTCTGCAATTTTGCTATCTCTTCAAACTCGTCTTTCAGTTTGTGGCTCAGTTTTTCAAATACATTGAAATACTTCATGTATACGTGGTGGTCTTTTTTATTGGGGTGATAATTGGTTTGGGGTGATACTGTTTTTGCCGCATCTTCCAGGTTGCGGTATACGCCCATCTCCGTCTGGCTCAGCAGCAGTGCGCCGGTGCCAATGCTGTCGTAATTATTGTTTACACTTACCGGTTTACCAAACATATCTGCAATAATCTGCGCCCACAAGGGGTAAGAGGCAAAACTGCCATTGATGGAAAGCGTGCTGAAAGCCCGGTGTTCTTCCAGTATTTTACCAATGCTGTAGATCTCGTACAGTATGCCTTCCAGCGTAGCGCGGATAAAATGTTTCTGCTCGTGTTTAATGTTCAGTCCAAAATACGCGCCCCTGGCATTGGCATTCCATAAAGGCGCCCGCTCTCCCAGCAGGTAGGGCAGAAACAATAAACCTTCTGAACCGGCGGGCACCTGCATGGCTTCTTTTATCAATGAATGGATGCTGTCGTCTATACCGTATGCCTGGTTAAAAATGCCAAACTGTTTGGCGAACCATTCAAAGATTACGCCGCCGTTATTGGTGGGACCCCCGGATACATAATACCCTTCGGTAAGCAGGTAGTTAAAAAAACGTTGCTTACTGTCGCGGATAACTTTATTACCTGCTACCCTTACCGCGCCACTCTGTTCAATGGTAATGGTGGCCTTGCCTTCGCCCCAAACGCCGGCACCCAGGGTGGCCATACAGCCATCGCTGGCACCAATGATAATCTTTGTTTTCTTTGGCAGGCCCAGTGATACCTGGTACTCGCGCCGCAACTGCAGCGAAGAATAAAACACCGGTACCGGCGTGGGCAGCCGGTCTGCATTAATGCCCGCATAGGCAAGCGCGTTAGCATCCCAGTGCAGTTTATGTATATTGAACAGGCCGGTGGCAGAAGCAAGGCTGTAGTCAATGACGCATTCGCCGGTTAACTGCTGGATAATGTAGTTCTTAATGGCGATAAACTTATCTGTTTTGCTGAACCTTTCTTTATCGTGTCTTTTTATCCAGGCAATTTTTATCAGGGGCGACATAGGATGGATGGGTGTGCCGGTGGCGTCGTAAATGGTTTTAGCCATGGGCAGCTTTTTCAGGTCGTCTGCTTCTTTTTTTCCGCGGTTATCTGCCCAGGTAATGGCATTGCCCAGCGGCACCCCGTTTTTATCTACCGGCAGCACGCTGTGCATGGCGGCGCTGAAACAGATGGCGGCCACCCGGTATTTCCGCGTATTGATTTTCTCTGTCAGAAAGTTTTTCAAAACATACAATACCGTTATAAACACCTGTTCCGGGTCCTGCTCGCTATAGATGGGTTCTGTATGAAAAGTAGGATAAGAACCTTTCATAAAACCAATAGCGGTACCGTTCATTTCAAAAGCGAAAATTCTTACGGCGCTGGTGCCTATGTCGATGGTAATGATGCAATCCATAATGATCAATTTTATAATGCGGTTAACTGTTCTTTTTATTGTTTTTCCTGAACTGGCTGGGTGTA
>JANPGT010000217.1:0-5717 GCA_031424135.1 Chitinophagaceae bacterium | reverse complement strand
GAAGCCATCAAGGACCGTTTAATGGAGCGCTTTGGGTCAAAGAATACCGCTGGCCTGGTATTTTTTGCGGTAAAAAATAATTTAATCGATTAAATTTTCATTTCCGGCACATTGTCGGCTGCTATTAGCTTACCTGCCGTTTTCGCTCTAATTTCAGCCACACTTACGCCGGGTGCCCGCTCCAGCAATACAAATCCCTCAGTTGTTACATCCAGCACCGCCAGTTCAGTTACAATACGTTTAACACAATGTACGCCTGTCAATGGCAATGTACATGCTGGTAACAGCTTCGACTCACCTTTTGGATTGGTATGCATCATGGCCACAATAATATTCCTGGCACTGGCTACCAGGTCCATTGCACCTCCCATTCCCTTTACCATCTTGCCTGGAATCTTCCAGTTGGCAATATCACCCGTTTCACTGACTTCCATGGCCCCCAGTACAGTTAAATCTACCTTGCCTGCGCGAATCATGCCAAAGCTCTCTGCACTGTCAAAAAAAGCGCCACCAGGCAGAATGGTAACTGTTTCCTTGCCTGCATTAATAAGATCTGCGTCTATGTCTCCTTCAGGCGGGTAAGGCCCCATGCCCAGCATGCCATTTTCACTCTGCAGGGTAATAGAGATGCCTGCAGGCACATAATTGGCCACCAAGGTGGGAATTCCAATGCCCAGGTTTACATACATGCCGTCTTTTAGCTCCTGCGCAATCCGCCGGGCGATGCCGTATTTGTCTAAAGCCATTGTACCTGTTTTGAATGATGAATTTTGAATTTTAAATTATCGCGCTCCCGCAGGAAGCATTCGGCATATATAATTCAATATTTAGAATTGATTCGCGATCGTCCTGCGTTCAATCCTTTTTTCATACCCGCTTCCCTGGAAAATGCGGTGCACATAGATGCCCGGTACGTGAATATGGTCGGGGTCCAGTTCACCGGGCTGCACCAACTGCTCTACCTCGGCAATGGTAATATCACCTGCTTTGGCCATGGAGGTGGAAAAATTACGGCTGGTTTTGCGGAATACCAGGTTGCCCGCTGTATCGCCTTTCCAGGCTTTTACAATGGCAAAAGAAGCATGCAGCGCATACTCCATCAGGTATTTTTTGCCGTTAAATTCGCGTACCTCTTTGCCATTGGCTATTTCTGTACCAAAACCAGCGGGCGTAAAAAAAGCCGGTATGCCCATGCCCGCCATCTGGATGCGTGTGGCCAATGTTCCCTGCGGAATTAAATCAACTTCCAGTTCACCGTTTAACAGCTGCCGTTCAAATTCTGCGTTTTCTCCCACATACGAACTCATCATTTTTTTTATCTGGCGGGTCTTCAGCAGCAGCCCCAGTCCAAAATCATCTACTCCTGCGTTATTGGAAATGCAGGTAAGATCTTTAACGCCGGAAGCCATCAACGCATTGATGGAATTCTCCGGTATACCGCACAAACCAAAACCACCCAGCATAATGGTAGCGCCGTCCTCAATGCCTTTCAATGCATCGCTGGCAGTAGAAAATACCTTGTTCATAAAATAGTAAGTTGAATTAAAAACTCAATTTTTGCCCGGACGCTGCCGCATATGCCTCATTGTAGAATCCCCCCTGCGCTTTATCACAGAATCGCGAAGGTGACGGGCAGTAAGTATATTCAGGTGCTTAACAGCAGAATCTTTCAACCGGTTCATGGCTGTATCTGCGGGCTGTTTTGCAGTTGAATCAGTTTTTGATTTGTACAATTCAACCCTTTGACGGGCAGCTTTTGCAATAATTGAATCAAACACTACCTTGGTAATATCCGGGTGGGCCATATAAAACTGGTAGCTTTTCTTAAACTCCGCTTCTGTCGTCCTATTCAGTTCAAACACTTGCTGGTAGCGCATCATCCGCTCTGTATTGCTTTTTTTTGTGGTATCTTTTGCCACAATGGTATTCACATATTCGTCTGCCTGCATCAGTTGCCAGACAATGGTTTCCATTGCCGGGGTAGGAATAATATCTGCAGGAACCCTGCCCCTGCTTCCGCAGGAAGCCATGAAAAAGGCCGCCAAACACAAAAATAGCATTGGCCTCATCTCAGTTCCTGTTTATAATTGTTGGCATTGGTAATGTCCATCTTTGAAAGCAAATCCAGTGCGCGGCTTTTTTCATCGGGGGCCGTTTTCTTAAACACACCAATCATCTCTCTTGCACGCCCCTGCAGGAAGAACTGCACGCCCATATTATTGGGATTGTCTGTATTGATATTGTTCAGAAAATTAAGCGTGTTCATTATGGCTGCTCTGGCCTCCGTTTCATTGTCGTACATATTGTCCATACCCAGCCTGTAATAACTATAAATGGCATCATGCAATATGGCATACTTGCTGTTGGTAAGATTATCTGCCAGCCAGTAGCGGTTGCGCTGGCCATCAAAATTGCGCCATCCTACTATATCCCTGCTATCTGGTGCATTGCTTACAATATTCTGGGCTTTCTGGAAATAACTATCTCCGCCACGAAGTGAAAAAGAATCGAAATTCAAACCCAGGATAATATCTACATAATAGGCCAGTACCGCAGTAAGATTAGAAACCAGTGGATCTGACCCTGATACACGGCTTTCATTAAATTCTACGGGTTGAAATTCTACGTAGCGGAAAACCACGGCGTCGTCTATAAAATTAACCAGCGGACTATCATAAGATGCATTGTATACCGGTCTGGCAGCCTGTATGGTAAGAGAGGCCTTGTACACATTATCCGAAGATACTTCGGCTATGTTCAGCAGAAAATTGCAAACTATTTTTTCATTGGGTTGAAATACCTCGCCTGTCCATTTACGGTTGTTTAAAAATGTATTCAGTGCGTTTTGAAGCGTCTGGAAGACCTTCTTATCAATTTGCGAACCCACGCGGCTGGCATTCACATTAATTTTCGCCTGCAGTTCCTGCGCCTGCAGCGTGGTAATACAACACACAGCCAATACCAGGAAGAATGTGATAACCCGTTTCATCATGACAGCATTTTTACTATTCTATCAACGATATCTTTAGCTACTTGTTGTTTACTTTTCTGGTCATATGCCAGTTCATTGCCGCCCCTCTCAAAGATGGTTATTTTGTTGGTATCGTGTCCAAAACCCGCGCCCGCATCGTTCAGCGAATTCAGCACAATCATATCGGCATTCTTTTTTTGCAGCTTGCCCAGCGCGTAATCCCGTTCGTTGGCAGTTTCCAGTGCAAAACCTACCAGCAACTGGCCTTTCTTCTTGCGCTCGCCCAGGGATTGCAGAATATCAGTTGTCTTTACCAGCTCCAGTACCAGGGGGTTGCCGTTCTTTTTAATTTTTTCTGTAGCTACGGAAGCTGGCCTGTAATCTGCCACTGCAGCGCTCATTACAGCGGCATCTGCGGTGTCAAAGAGTGCAATACACTGCCAGTACATTTCATCGGCCGTCTCAATCTTGCGGATATGTATATTAGGGTGATGTGCAGTTAAATGGGTAGGCCCCAGTACCAGGTTCACCGTGGCGCCCCTGGCAGCCAGCGCTTCTGCAATGGCAATACCCATTTTACCGGAAGAATGATTGCCTATAAAACGAACAGGGTCCAGCGGCTCGTGGGTAGGACCTGCAGATACCAAAATGGTTTTACCTTCCAGGTCAGCGGGCAAAAAAAAACGGTTGCTTATAAATGAGAGGATGGAGGAGGGTTCTGGCATGCGGCCTTCTCCAAATAAACCGCTGGCCAGCTCACCTTTCTCAACAGGCATTACCGTAATGCCGTATTGTTCAATAATAGCCAGGTTGGCTTTGGTAGCCGGGTGTTTCCACATATCTTCATCCATGGCAGGTGCCACGGCTACCGGACAGGTGGCAGACAGCCAGGTGGCCAGTAAAAGGTTGTCGCAGAGCCCATGGGCCATCTTAGCCAGCGTATTGCAGCTCAGGGGTGCTATCAGCATCAGGTCTGCCCAACGGCCCAACATTACGTGGTTTGTCCAGGAACCTGCTTCAGAAAGGTCTGTAACCACCGGATTTTTAGACAAGGTAGACAAGGTGAGGGGCGATACAAAATCCCTGGCGGCAGCCGTCATTACCACTTTTACTTCTGCGCCCGCTTTTACCAGTTCGCGCACCAGTAATATAGATTTGTAGGCGGCAATACTACCGGTAATGCCTATCAATATTTTTTTGCCCTGAAACATACTTAAAATTAGGTTTTTTCTGTTTGCAGCATTTATATGGCCACTGTGTAAAATAAAAAAGCGACATGGCAGCATGGCCTGTCGCTTCTGAATATTTAACAGTAAAGACTAACTGAAAAGATTGTCTTCATTTTTGCGATGGTATATTTTATCTTCCATAAATTCCTGGGTAGCCAGCAAAGCAGGATTGGGCATGCGCTCATACGCTTTGGATATCTCAATCTGCTCTTTGTTTTCATGAATTTCTTCCAGGCTGTCTGTATGGCTGGCAAATTCTTCCAGTTTGTTGTGCAGTTCTTCCTTCAATGTAATATTGATCTGGTTGGCTCTTTTGGCTACGATTGCTATTGATTCGTACAGGTTACCTGTTTTGGCTTTTATATCTGTAAGATTTTTAGTTTCTACTACATTGGAAGTACTGGAACTAAGCTGCCTTCTTAATCTGCTCATTTTTCAGGTTTTTTATATTAGTTTGTGATAAGGTAAAATACCTCTCCGCCTCTTTCAATAATTTACTTTCTGGGTAACGGTCAATAAAATCGTGGTATTCGGTGACCACCTGCTCAAACCGCTCTTCCTTTTTGTCATCAATACTCAGTGCCGCATATTCATAATAAGACTTAATAATCTGTAGTTTATATTGGTCTCCTTTGTCAGAATCCGGGAAGTTATTCATCAGGTTGGCAAACGCTATGGCCGCTGCTTTATACTGACCCAGGTTAAGATACAATTCCGCACTTTTCAGTTCCTTCAGCTCCATTTTAACACGGCATTTATCAATAATTTCCGAAGCTTCCTTGTTCCTGGCAGACCCCGGGTGAGTATTGATAAAAGTCTGCATGAAACCCATTGTCTTGGTAGTATTGGTTTGATCCAATTCTACCTTGGGCGACTGCTTGTAATAGGTGTAAGCCCTCATATAATCCATTTCCTCAGAATGCTTGCTGTTTGGAAACACTTCTACAAAAGATTTAAACAGGTTCTCGGCACTCAGGTAATCACTTAAATTGTAAGTGCAGTAGGCATATTTGTAGTACAGTTCTTCGAACCTGTCTGTTCCTTTAAATATTGGAAAGAGCTCTTCATACAATTGCTGCGCAAAATTGTATTTCTTCTTTTCATAGTACTGGTCTGCCATTTTCAACTTGTACTCGTAGTCTTTGCTCTTCTGTACTTTGCTGAACCCGGAACATGCCGTAAAGGTGAAACTAATAATAATCAGCGCTGCTATAATCCTCATAAAGGTGTGCAAAGTTAATTGTTTTGGGCAAAAATGAAAGGAAAATATCATCCTTCCAAAAGCATCTAGTTAATGATAATATAAAAACCCTCCCAAAAGGGAGGGCTTCTATAGTTATTAGCAAAAATTGATATTATTTCTTCTTTCTCAGGTTAGGGTGAGGAGCAGGTACTGTATTTGGACCTTCTTCACTTGTACCATCTTTCAAATCAATGGTATTGCCATCTCCTTCGCCCAAACCGAATTTAAAGATAAAGCGGTCTTCGCTGATACCTTCTTTTTCTACCAGGTACTT
>JANPGT010000216.1:0-1598 GCA_031424135.1 Chitinophagaceae bacterium | reverse complement strand
CGCCTGCAGGATGTGGGCATACAGGCACTGGCCATTCACGGGCGCACCCGTACGCAGATGTACAAGGGTGAGGCCGACTGGACCCTGATTGGCAAAGTAAAGAATAACCCCCGCATCAAAATACCCATCTTTGGCAACGGCGATATTGATTCGCCTGAGAAAGCGGTGGAATACAAAAACCGTTACGGCGTAGATGGCATTATGATTGGCCGCGCTGCCATTGGTTACCCCTGGATATTCAACGAGATAAAGCATTATATACAGACTGGCGAACACCTGCCTTCTCCTACCATTGAAGACCGTATTGCTGTTTGCCGCAAGCACCTCTACAAATCATTTGAGTGGAAGGGTCCCAAAGTGGGCATCTTTGAGATGCGCCGTCATTACGCCAATTACCTGAAGGGCTTACCCAATATTAAAGAATACCGCGGCCGCCTGGTAACCTTGCCTACCGTAGAAGAAATAGATGCGGTGCTGGATGAAATTGCGAAAGTGTATGCGGGTTTTGAATTTACCAAGACGCCGATAGAGCTGGTGAATTACCACGAGAAATGCCCGATTTAGGAAGGTATAAGGTGTAAGGTATAAGGTGTAAGGCGCCACGCGTTCGGTGATGCTTTCTCAATAGCGAATAGCTACCCTTTTCAAAAACCACCTATTAATATTGCACAGTACTACTAAAAGCTAATAGCTGTTCTTCCGCTACACCCGCTGCTTCTGCAAAAAAGCCTCCATTCCTTTTGCATACGCCCTGGCTCTTTGCTCTGCAAAATGATCAGCACCCAGCATTAGTATGGCCTGTATGGTAAGGCTGATGCCTACACCGTACCAGAATGTATGTGCCGGGTTGTTTTTAAAATAGAAAATCAGGCCCATGCCCACCAGTATAGAAATCATGTCTAACCAGTTAAACAGCACAAATAGCTGTTTAACCTGCTTCATACGGGGCAGTTCCTGGTTTTTTAGCTGGTCGGGGTTCATATCGTAAGCGTATACATTCTGGACGCGGTTTTTGTCGCTGTTGGTATGCACCCTAATGCCAATGGCCAGCTGTATAAGCCCAATTATCAGCAGGGGCACTGCAGCCCCCTTGTACAAACCGGTTTTCAGGAAAAAGAAAAAGGCAATGGCCAGCAGGATGGCAATAGTACCTACCACAATCAACACCAGGCTCTCCTGTTTTTCTGCCATGAAGTATTTTTCGATGTCTGCTTTGGTAAACATGGAACGGGTTATTTGAAGGAAGGTACAATAAGTTGGCAATTGGTCCCGAAAACCCGGGCAGGAATTCGGAATTTGGTCCCGATCGGGAGGGCGTTCAGCTGTGTCGCCGTTTTACGCAGCTGCAAAAAATGTATGTTGCCGGGGCGGCTTAGCTTGAGGAGTATAGCAGCTCCTGCTAGTGTTTATTTGCCAGCAATTCGATTAATTCCGGTCGGTGGAGACACCGACCAGGGGGATAAAAAAGCCCAAAGTTCGCCGGACATGGGCAGATGTTCGCCGTCAAAAGCTTAATGTCCGACAGACATGGGCCATTGTCCGCCGTCAAAAGCGCAATGTCAGACAGACATGGGCTAATGTCCGTTGTCAAAAACGCA
>JANPGT010000215.1:0-7045 GCA_031424135.1 Chitinophagaceae bacterium | reverse complement strand
ACTGAAACTTGACAGATTATATTTATTGAAATTCGATATTTCAGTTATAATTCTTAATTGCAAAACAGTAAATCGTTAGGAATATAGAAACCTTGAAAATAGTATTGTAGGCAGGTTATCCTTCAAATAGCCAGTGCTTATGTAGAACATCTCATACACACGTGGGTAACTGATATGCTCATGAGCTTATGTGTCCTTTCAAACAGTGAAGAATTGATAATTTGCTGCCGGCCGCCTGGCTAAACAAAAGAATTAAATAATGTTTTTCTCATTCAATAGGAATGCTTTGTCAGGAGTGTGTTTGAGGCTGGTTTGCGAGGTTGGGGATTTGGGGGTAGAGAAATAAATTTAATATCTTTTTAATGGGTTTGGGTAAAAGATATTAAATTTAATCATTTACGTCACCCCCTAAATCCTGCATTGTGCATAATACTTCAGCCGTACTTGTATTACCTGTTTACGTCCATAACAATTCCTTTCTTTCTGTCATTAACCGTAATTGCCAGATTTTGGCCGCCAAGTGTCCGGCTATTAACTGGACCATTGTAATTGTAAACGATGGGTCTCCCGTACAGGTTACCAAACGACAACTGCAGAAAGAACTCACTGCACCTGTCCGGTTCCTTTACTATCATTACACGGAAAACAAGGGCAAAGGTTACGCGGTGCGTTTTGGCCTTTTGAAAGCAGGGGATGCTGATATTTTCATGTACACTGATTATGATTTTCCATTTGGTACCCTTGCCCTGGTACGCGCTGCTACCCTGCTCGCGATTGGGCAATTCGATGTGGTGACGGGAGACAGGGGGGAAGATTATATTAAATTGCTACCCTATAGCAGGAAACTGCTGACACGCGGGACGAGGCTTATCAACCGGAGGCTGCTGGGGATGCGTTGCACCGATACCCAAGGCGGGATGAAAGCTTTTAATAACCGCAGCCTGCCTGCCATGCTGTATACCGGCATCAACGGATTTTTATTCGATCTTGCTTTTATCAGAGAAGTAGAAAAGCAGGATCTCCGCCTGGCAAGACTGCCGGTGTATTGCGCATCTGGGATAAAGATGAGAAATTTCAGTCTGCGGACTTTGATCCGGGAGCTGGGCAATCTAATGTTAATCCTGCTGGACAACGCACCGGATGCCCGTTCTGTCTGTACTGTTGAAAAATTATTTTCCGATCACAAAATCCAGCCACATGCCAATCTTTCAAAAATGACTTCAGTGGAACCGGATTTGATCAGCTAATCTGGGTGGGTAAGATTTTAAATGTTGAATTTTTATATAATACCCGGGCAATCTCAGTTCGTAGGTGCCCAGAATGTTTGTAATTTATATTAATCATCTTCATGACGATGTTTGTAATGGCCATACGCATGTCCCCGGCCATGCTTTCCGGGATGGTCACGGTATCCATTGTCTTCATCGTCGTTATCATCATGCCCACGCCTGTGCCGTCCATACCTTTCACGGTATTCATCACAATGCCGGTAGGGATAAGGCTCATTGATAACTACTTTATAGCCCCTGTATAAATCATAGGATCTGTATTGTGGCGGAAGGTTGGCTGAAAATGCCCACCTGGGCCCAGCTGCATAAACATACACCTGCCTTGGAACATTATAGTAAACATCGATGTCAGGGAAATAATAATAATTGGCACGTTCATAATCTCCGGGAATCCATGCCGGCTGTCTGCCAAGATTCAGGTTCACATTCACATGTACCTGCGCATTAAGTGAACGGCTGAATGTCGCCATTAACACGAAAAGCAGGATGTAAAAAATTGAATTTCTCATAATTCTTAATTTTGCATAACCAATCCAAATAAAATGCCATTCGCTTTTTGATATGTTAGCACAAACTTAAAAATGGATAAAATCCATTGTTACAGCAATAGAAGAAGATTTGTTATTTCTGGCAAACAGGTAAAAAAATCTCATCGTATTTATACGGTTGTTTTTGATATCAGGAAGATTATTATTACCAGTAACAGTAAAATGCCTGCTGTTTAACCGCTATTATTATGAATTTAATCAAATAGGTGTAAATAGCAGGGGCCTGGATATTAGACCAGCAGGCGGTATTTTAAATTACGGGAGGGAAAAACAGCATTATCAGGCGGCTTTTACTTGAAACCATCCGTCAAGGTTTTGATAAATGCGACAATGTCCTTTTCCTCCTCCGGCGTTAATTGCAGGTCACCCAATTCATCATGATTTACATTGCCGGGTAACTCAGCAGACGGGAACGGTTCCACATCTCTTTTGTTATAAAAATGAACGACTTCATCCAGCGTTTTAAAAAATCCATTGTGAAAATAAGGGCCTGAAACAGCAGCATTTCTTAAAGTCGGCACTTTGAATTGTCCAAAATTTTGCCGGTTACTGAGAAAGCCACCCAAACCGTAATCTATCGCCCTGCTACCCAAAGGGTTGAAGCTGGTAGGAATTGAATAAAACGGATTAGCCGGATTTTTGGGTACACCGATATTATCATAGGTGAAATCGGTAAAAAGTATTTTTCCACTTACAGGATCAGGATCTGCAATATGGCAATTGCCGCATTTTCCTTTTTTTTCATCTATAAACAGTTGTAGTCCCCGCAGTTCTTCTGCTGTCAGGGTTGCCTGCCCCTTCAGGTAGTAATCATATTTTGAAGTAAAAGGGTTCAGATCCGGCGACCTTTCAAAAGCAGCAATGGCGGTCGCTATATTATTGAAGGCTTTAATGCTGTCTGTTATTTCTCCGAATACCTCTTTATACAGAGAATAATAACCAGCCTGCCTGAGCTTTTTCAGAAGCGCAGCTATACTTGAATTATTCATCTCCAGCGGGTTCAGGAACGGACTTTTGGCCTGCTGTTCCAATGTATTTTCCCTGCCATCTAAAAAAAAGCCCCCCACCCAGGTAGAATCAATATTGTCAAACTGCAGGGGAGGGGTAAACATACTGTAGGCAATGTTGGGCGCGTTGCGGTTGCCGAATAACCCACTTACTGCACCTTCAGCAACCACCATATGGTTGGGATCACTGAATCCGTTGGCTGGACTATGGCAACTGGAACAGGATTGTCCCGCAGGGCTGGATAAATTTTTATCATTGAACAGCAGTTTGCCGAGTTTTATTTTGGCAATATATTCTACCATAATGCTGTCTCTGTCTTTACTGCAGGAAGCCAGGATGAAAGAAGCGCCTGCAATCAGGGTGGCCAGCAGCACAATGCTCCGGGTATAAGTTGGGAAATTCATAATATTAAAATTTTGCGCTGAAACCAATATAAAAACTCCTTCCGGTAGAAGGGATAATGCCGGGTCCCGGGTATTCATCGGTACGGCGGGTAAAATAGGCTGTCCCCGCCATATTGTTGATACCGGCTTTGATGGCATATTGCCCGATTTTATAGGTACCGCTCAGATCCAGTACGGTAAAAGCAGGAATATATCCGCCAACAGGGTTGTCGCTGGTTCTGAGGTTGGAAGCATCACCAAACGCATCACCCGTATAATTAAACTGGACGGTGGAAGAAAATTGCCGGCTGCTGTAATTAAGGCCGGCCCTTTCAATGATTTTATTGGCGGTTTCTACCCTGTTGCCTTTGAATTCTCCACTGGTATAACGGGCATCAATGTAAGCGAGGGAATTAAAAATGCTCAGCCCATGTTTTGCCAGGGGAAGGAAAAACTTCAAAAAATTAAACTCCACATAAGTTTCCAGACCCCTGTGGGCAGAATTGCCGGTATTGGTGCGGTAGGCATAGTCATTGCCATTTTCAGCTGTTTTTATCAGTTCTCCAATCCGGTTGCGATAGCCCAGGTAAAACAGGCTGATATCAAAATTCAGGTAGTTGCCAACAATTCCCCTGTAACCTAAGTCAGTATTAAACCCGCGGGCATCTTTGAGGTTGGGATCTATGACGGCTGCAACACCAAATGGTTCCAATTGCGCATAATCAATGGGGCGGTAGGCCTGGCTGATATTGCCATAAAAATTGCAGTTGGTATTTGTTTTATACGAGAGCCCAATACCGGCCAACGGGAAATACCTGTTGCGGCTTTGGTCTGGAATAAGTTTATAGGTGTCAACTATTTTATATCCGCTGGCCGTACTGTTCAGGTATTCAAACCGGAATCCCGGTGTAATTGTAAACCGGTTACCCAGTCGGAAAATATTTTCTGCAAATGGCGCGAGGTTAGTACTGGTAAAGTTTAAATTATATCCCCAGTCTCCCCTGATTGTAAGGTCAAAATCGGATCCTGTACTGCCTTCCCCGCCTCCCAGTCTTTTAAACCAGGCATGGGCAAAACGCAGCCCCCCTGCTATGGTAGATTTTTGTTTGCCCAGGGCATAATTGTGTGAAAACCGCAACTCCGTGCTGCTGCTATTCATATGCTCAATGCCCACTTCCCTGGACACATAAGCATTTGTAGAAGGATCAATTTCGTCCATAGCCTGTGGTCCCCCATCCTCATTTCGCCATACAAGCGAACGGTTGCTGAACAGGTAAGTGGTTTTAAGCGTAAGGGTATTACCGGCACCGGCGGTAAAATTGAGGTAGGCCGCAATAATATTCCAGGGGCTTTTCAACCAGTTCCTGGACCGCACAGAGGCCCGTGGGGTAGCGGCAAACATACTGTCTGTCAGCCCACCCGGCATTTTCAGCTGGTTGCGGAGCAAAGAGTATTCAATCCCCATCGATAAATGTGGATTAACATTGTATTGCAGTTTACCAAAGCCGGAAAGCTGCCATTGCTGGCTGTTGGGCCGGTAGCCCTGCAGCTGCCGGTATTGCATAAAACCGTAGTAGCTGAGTCGCTTATAATTTCCTCCAATAGAAGTAAAGGAATTGAAAAGACCTGAACTTCCCATTGTTTGAGAACTGGTAAATTCTACCGGTTTTGAGGCAGGCGCTTCCTTAATGATATAGTTCACCAGCCCGCCAAACTGCGCCCCAAACTGTAAAGCTGCCGCTCCCCTTACCAATTCGATACGGTTAACGGCCTCCATAGGCGGCAGGTAATAGGCTTCGTTATAACCATATACATCTGCGCTGATAGTATACCCGTTTTGCCGGGTATTCATCTCGATGCTCTGTACGGGATTCAAACCCCGTGTGGCAATACCATTGGCCGTAAACCCTCCTGTTTCTGTTTCAACGATATTCAGTCCGGGAATCCGTCCCAGCAACTGACGGGTATTATTAATGGCCTTGTTCGCATCCAGGCTGTCAGTAATAATAACCTCTGTTTTCTTGCCGGCGTAAATGATTCCGTCTTTGATTTCCAGCAGGTGCCCAACACCATTGACCGTCCGGTAGCCGGTTACCCTCACTTCCTGAAGGTATTTAATGCTGTCCTTCAGGGAAATAGACTGGGATTGTAAATTTCCGGTAATTCCCGCGGCCAAAGCACTTGCAATAATATATTTCATCAGCATAAACAGCAGCTTTAATTAGTTAGCAAGATTATGCTGCATTCGCGGTCAAGGAAAGCCGGATTGGGAATTTTCTTACGCGATAAGGAATTTTTTGGCTCACAAACAATACCGTCTTTAATTCCTGCACTGATAATCGATTTGATATTCAGTTAATAATACCGTCGAAAAGAGCATCTTCTTTTAAGTTAAGCAGGCAATCAGGGAAAATGCAGCAAGTCTTCAGCACCGCCTACACGCTACAGAATAGATTTTTTACTTAACATTATAAATCATTGTCCAGTCACAGTTTCGGGCATACTAATAAAGTCAGACTGCGAAATGCCAATAAAAGTCCGCAAGATATTTCTAGAAAATTTTAACTTATCTTCAATGTCATTTTTGCATCGCTGCAATGCCGCTGCTGTAAAAAGCATAAGGATAATTAGGATACTGCATGTCCAATGGCGGTGACAGCGAATTTTATATGGTATTACCTATGCTTCGTGAATAAATGGTGAGTTATTGTATTATAGCCGACGGAAAAAATACACTGAATACACTTCCCTTGCCGGTTTCAGAACTTACTTCAATACTGATTTGATGGTATAGCGCAATGCTCTTTACAATGGAAAGTCCCAGCCCATAGCCTTCTTCTGTGGTCTTGCCGGATTTTTTAAACCTGTCAAAAATCATTGCCAGCTCATTTTCAGGGATGCCGATTCCGGTATCTGTAATGACTATGGCATAGCCTTTTTCCAGGCTGTATGTTTCTGAGATATGGATGGAACCCCCTTCCTTATTGTAGCGGATAGCATTGTTGACCAGGTTGTAAAACAGCTGGAACAGCAGGTCGCGGTTAATGCCACGCAACGGGTTGGAGGTGGAAATGGTTTGAACAACACGGATGCTACGGGCATCCAGTTTGTCCTGCAGTTCTTCCACTACTTCATTGAGCAGCACCTGCGGAAGCACTTCCTCCATTTTCGCAAACTGTTCGTTTTCGATGCGTGAAATCAGCAGCAGGGCACGAACTATTTTCTTCAATCTTTGAAGGGTTATCAGCATACCAGAAATTTTATCCTGGGAGGCTTCGGTAATGTCTCCGTCCATCAGCAGGTTTTCAATCTTGTTCTGGAGGATACTGATAGGTGTCATCAGTTCATGCGAGGCATTGGAAGTAAATTCCCGTTCCTTTTCAAAAGCCTCCCTTATTTTAGTCATAAGGCTGATAAGTGACCGATCCAGGTATTTGAAATCGCTGGTGGAAGTGTTTACCTCAGCAGGGATTTCTTTAAAGGGAAATTTCCGGTGCTGCAGTTTGCTGCGGATAATAATGCCCAGGGGGCGCAGCAGCAAGCGTGTAAACAACAGATCGAAAATCAACGTAATGGCAATCAGCCCCGCCAGTGAATACAAGGCTACCCGCTGCAAAGGCCGGTTGTACTGGTTGATGGCCGCCACCGTCTTGCCAATTTCCAACAGGTATTTCTTATTACGGTATTCAAAAACATGATTAAGCAAACGGGTAGTTAAGGGTATCGGTTTCAATAATCCTACACGCTAAAGAATAGATTTTTTACTTAACATTATAAATCATTGTCCAGTCATCGTTTCGGGCATACTAGTAAAGTC
>JANPGT010000214.1:0-12181 GCA_031424135.1 Chitinophagaceae bacterium | reverse complement strand
TTTCTCCGTTACATCCATGTTTCGGGCGCCGTCAATCTTTACAGTTGTCCAGTTTTTGGTGTCTTCCATTTTTACAAAATAATTGATTTCATCTCCTACCGTGTATTCAGTAACGCCGAAGATGGTTTTGTCTGCAAATTTTTTCTTTAGCTTGCATTGAATGTCTACGGGCAGCGTTTCAGCATTATAATACCTGCGTGAGCTGATGAAATTTCCTTCATCGTCGTATTTTACAAAAGTCCTGATGCCCATATGGGTAAACCTTACGGTGTAAAGGTTAGACACATCACTCCATACTACATTTTCTGCATCAGTGAAAGTGGCGTTAAAGGCTCTTAATACTTTTTCATTAACACCCGGTGTATTGGCAAATGAACTGCCTGTTATCACCAGTACACAGGCAAATAAGAATACTTTTTTCATGGCGTTGCTTTTAATTTGAATGATTAGGATAAGCTGACATGTCAAAAGTAATATGGATGCAGGCCCAAGTCAATGCAATTGGTAGTACCGGCAACTACATGATAAGAAATGAAAATGATGTCTTTGGACAGCCGGTAAATCTGCAGGGTGTTTTACCACAGAAGCTTTGCCTGGTAAAGGTTTCCGTCATGTTGCATATTGATTGTGAACCCTGCGTTAAGCCTCTGTTAAAGTGGAATTGTGTTTGCTTCATGATAATTATGCATCTTTGCCAAAGAGTTTATTTAAATAAAAAGGGTCATTATTACCCAATAAGAAGCTATTATGAAGATTGCTACAAAATTTATACATGCAGGTGCTGAACCTGATCCGTCTACAGGTGCTATTATGACGCCTATTTACCAGACATCTACCTATGTACAGGAAGCGCCTGGTAAAAACAAAGGGTTTGAATATGCCCGTTCCCAGAATCCTACGCGTAAGGCCCTTGAAGAGGCACTGGCGGTGATAGAAAACGGGCAATACGGCCTTGCTTTCAGCAGCGGTGTTGCGGCTACAGATGCCGTCATCAAATTACTGGAACCGGGCGACGAAGTGATAGCTGCCAGCGACATGTACGGGGGCACCTACCGGCTGTTCACAAAAGTGTTTGAAAAATTTGGGATTAAATTCATCTACGTAGATACCACCAACCCGGCCAATATCAGTGCAGCTGTTACGGGCAAAACAAAGTTGATCTGGCTGGAGACGCCTACCAATCCACTGATGAATATTACAGATATTGAAGCAGTAACCGCCATCGCAAAGCAACAGAAAATTATTGTTTGTGTAGACAACACCTTCGCTTCGCCCTACCTGCAGAATCCGCTGGATATGGGTGCAGATATTGTTATGCACTCTTCTACCAAATACCTGGGTGGACACAGCGATGTAATACAGGGTGCCCTTGTAATGAACGACAAAGATCTGCGCGAGAAATTATATTTTATTCAGAAGAGTTGCGGTGCCGTACCGGGCCCAATGGATTGCTTCCTGGTGCTGCGCGGTATTAAAACCCTGCATGTGCGCATGAAGCAGCATTGTGAAAACGGGGCGTTGATAGCCCAATGGTTGCGTAAGCATCCGAAGATTGGAAAAGTTTACTGGCCGGGCTTTGAAGACAGCCAGAATTACGTAATTGCTAAAAAGCAAATGCGCGGATTTGGCGGAATGATAAGTTTTGAACTGAAGGATGACAGCGTAGCTGCTGCTATGAAAGTATTGTCATCCACAAAAATATTTTCACTGGCAGAAAGTCTGGGTGGTGTAGAATCACTGATTAATCACCCCGCGTCTATGACGCATGCTTCCATTCCGCGGGAAGAAAGAATAAAAAACGGGTTGAGGGATTCTTTAATCAGGTTAAGTGTTGGCATTGAAGACGCAGAAGATTTAATAGCCGATTTGCAGCTGGCAATAGGCTGATACGTATAAACAGGCAGTTGGCGGATGGAAATAAACAGTGAAAAACTAAAAGTTTTTTTAGACAGAAAGGTGGCAGAGTACAACCGCCCTTCTTTTATCGCCGTTGATCCCATCAGCATTCCGCACCAGTTTACGCTGCCGCAGGATATTGAAATAGCCGGGTTGTTTGCGGCCCTGTTTGCCTGGGGTAACCGCACCACCATCATTAACAAGTCAAAAGAATTAATGGCGCTGATGGACAATGCGCCTTATGCATTTTGTACAGGCCACAGTACAGCAGCACTGAAAAAACTGCTGCATTTTAAGCACCGCACCTTTAATGCCACCGACCTCCTGTATTTCATGCTTTTCCTGCAGCACCACTACACCCACAACAGCAGCCTGGAAACCGCTTTTACAAGGGGCATGGGCAACAAAGACGAAACCATTGAACAGGCGCTTAATGGCTTTCATCACTATTTTTTCTCCCTGCGGGATGCACCCGCCAGAACACGTAAGCATATTGCTTCGCCTGAAAAAAACTCTACCTGCAAGCGGCTAAACATGTTCCTGCGCTGGATGGTGCGGCGCGATAAGAAGGGCGTTGATTTTGGGTTATGGAAAAATATTTCTCCTGCCCAGCTGGTTTGCCCTATTGACGTGCATGTAGCCAGGGTGGCCAGGCGTTTTAGCCTGCTGCAGCGCAATGCGCTTGACTGGCAGGCAGCGGTTGAACTAACTGCTTATTTACGTACATTGGATGCGAAAGACCCGGTGAAATATGATTTTGCGCTTTTCGGGTTGGGCGCTATTGAAAAATTCTGAATGGAAGAGCCATCCCTTATAGCCACCATTAACCATGAAATGGGCATCGAACTGGCCCCGCAACTTTCTTTTGAACAACTGCGGGCGCAACTGCAGGCAGTTATCAGTAAAATGATTGTAGCCGATTTTCAGCAGCTGGTGAATGTTTTATACCGGATAGATGTAAACGAAAGAAAACTGAAATACCTTTTGCAGGAAAATGTGGGTGAAGATGCGGCTGTAATTATTGCTGATTTAATTATAGAGCGGCAGCTGGAAAAAATAAAATCCCGCAGGCAACAATTCAATCAGCCGGATGAGGATCTCAGCGGTGAAGAAAAATGGTAAGGCCCCGGCCGCACCTGTACTTATTTAAACATCAATTCTTTTACCTTCTCTTTATCTTCCTTTTCTTTTTTAAGGTCGAACATGGTACCAAACACCCGGTCCCAGATGGTGGTGCTCACCCCGAACCCTTTTTCCTGTGCTTTGTAATGATGCAGGTGGTGGTTGCGCCATAGCGGTTTCATCCATTTAAAAGGCGGGTTCCAGGCATGGATGGCATAGTGCATCGTACCATACATGAGGTAGCCCAGTACAAAGCCGGCGAAAAATATAAATGCTGTACTACCCAGCAGCAGGTACTGCAGCGTAAAAATGATGGCGGCAATAATAAAACTGGGCGCGGGTGGCATAAAAAGCCGTTCACGGTCTCTTGGATATTCATGGTGATTGGCATGGATAATATATACAATCCGTTGCGCTGCTGGGCTGTGGGCCACATAATGAAACGCAAAACGGTGCATTATGTATTCAAAAAGCGTCCAGGAAATGATGCCTCCAAAGAATACAAGTGTGATATAGGAAAAGGTAAAATCAAATTTTGTAAAACTGTAATACAACAGGAACAGTATTAACGGAAGATACATGCCCCATATAACCAGGGGATGGGTTTTGGTGAGCATTTCAAGATATTGATTCCTGAAAATACGCGCCTGTCCTTTGTTATGGATTTTTTCAAACTTCATTGCCACAGGTTTGCTCTGCAAAGATAGATAAATGCAAAAAATGTTTTAAACGGCATACAAGCATTAAAATATTCTTAACGGATTAAGCAAAGTTTATACCATCGCATATAAGGCAGTATTTGTGGTAAGTTTTACTCATTATTTTATTGCTATTTCTTGCTGCCGGATTATAGGCGCTGCGCCCGGGTGTAAAATGACCGCCGGAAGGGTTCTCCTTTAAATAAAGGGCAACATGCTACTGGGTCTGGTAATTGCATTATTTTTGCGCAAATTAAAAAGTTAGTTATGAGCAAGGGCCCTGTTTCTTCTTTTATAGAACACCACTACCGCCATTTTAACGCTGCCGCTTTGATGGATGCTGCCAAAGGCTACGAAACCCATTTGCTGGAAGGGGGTAAAATGATGGTTACGCTGGCCGGTGCCATGAGTACGGCTGAACTGGGTTTGTCGCTGGCAGAAATGATACGCCAGGATAAAATTGCCATTATCAGCTGCACAGGCGCCAACCTGGAGGAAGATATTATGAACCTGGTAGCGCACAGCCATTATAAAAGGGTACCTAATTACCGCGACCTAAGTCCGCAGGAAGAGTGGGAACTGCTGGAAAATCACTATAACCGTGTTACCGATACCTGCATACCTGAAGAAGAGGCATTCAGAAGACTGCAGCAGCACATTCATAAGATATGGAAAGACGCTGAGGATAAGGGCGAAAGATATTTTCCGCATGAATACATGTACAAGATGCTGCTGAGTGGTGTGCTGGAACAGTACTATGAAATAGATCCCAAAGACAGCTGGATGCTGGCAGCGGCAAAAAAGAATATACCCATTGTTGTGCCCGGTTGGGAAGACAGCACCATGGGTAATATTTTCGCTTCCTATATTATTAAAGGGCAAATGAAAGCCACTACCATGAAAAGTGGTATTGAATACATGGTTTGGCTGAGCGAATGGTACAGGCAAAACTCTTCCGGCAAAGGCGTTGGCTTTTTCCAGATTGGCGGTGGTATTGCCGGCGATTTCCCTATTTGCGTAGTGCCTATGATGTACCAGGACCTGGAATGGCACGATGTGCCTTTCTGGAGCTATTTCTGCCAGGTATCGGATTCCACTACCTCTTATGGTTCTTATAGTGGTGCTGTGCCCAACGAGAAAATTACCTGGGGAAAACTGGATATCAACACCCCTAAATTTATTGTGGAAAGTGACGCTACCATTGTGGCACCCTTGATTTTTGCATGGATATTGGGATGGTAAGAGATTGCTGATTGCTGATTTTGGTCCCGATGATTCGGGATGGCGATTTCAGTTATGCGGTTATTCCATTGTTTACTGTAACATTGTCTTTTACCCAATTTTTTACCAATTGGCATTAGCGGGCAAAAGAAATCCCAAAATCGCTCAATCCCAAAATCAGCAATTTATTACGCATGGTTGCACCAGATTACATCGCTAAAAAAATTACCGCGTCCATTGCTGTTGATGGAAATATTTATAAGGAACCCTGGCAAAGTGCGCAATGGAGCAGGCGCTTTGCTGATATGGTAACCGGCCAGCCGGGCCTCTACAATACCCAGACGGCGCTGCTGTGGAGCGATACGCATTTGTATATCGCCTTCAGGGCGGAAGAACCTTTTGTAACGGCGGCTTTAACGGAACGGGACAGTATTATTTTCCTTGAAAATGATCTTGAAGTATTTATAGATGGGGGTGATTGCTATTACGAGCTGGAAGTAAACGCTGCCAATACCGTTTACGAAGTATTTTTTATCTGGAAGGATGCCTGGCAAAAGGGCGGCAAGTTTGATATCCCGCAATTTGATGTACAGCATCCGCAGGCCTATACTTTTGGAGGCGATGATGACCGCAGCGGCCCTACGTTCTGGAAAGGCAGCCATCCACGTGGTATCCGCTGGGCCTTTACCAATTTTGATATGCCGGGACTGCAAACAGCGGTGAAGGTAGAAGGCACCCTGAATAACAATACCGATTTAGATAAAGGCTGGAACCTTGAAATAGCCATTCCATGGACCAGCCTTCAATTGCTGGCCAATGGCAGAAGCATTCCACCGGTTGATGGAGATGTATGGAACATGTTCTTAGGCAGGTTCCAGCAGTTGTTTTTGGGTGGAAAGGAAGTAAAACCCCATCCCGCCATGGTTTTAAATCCACATGGAGTATATGATACACACAGACCGGAAAAATGGAGCAGTATAGGGTTTGAAGAATAGCTATAAGCTTTGAGCTGCGGGCCACGAGTAATGCCAGCAAGCGGCGCTGCGTAGCCAGGATGAAAATATTCAAAAAAAGGTGTAATGAATTTTGTTCATTACACCTTTTACTTTTATCAATAATGTGAATATTGTTTTCCTGCGCTCACAGCTTACGGCTTGCAGCTCAGTTCAGTGGTATATCTCTTTTCAGCATTTCATCCCTGTTGGCCATTTGCCAGCCCGTATTGAATATCATGCGTGTTCTTTTCTCATATAGATCCCAGTAAATTTTCTCTACGGTATCTGTGGGTTTGTGGTAGTCGGCCAGTAACATGCCATCGTAGAAAAACAAAATGGGGATGCCTTTGCGTGCAAAATTATAGTGATCGCTGCGGTAGTAAATACGGTTGGGGTCATTGGGGTCATCGTATTTATAGTCCAGTACAAGGCCGGTAGATTCCTTATTGGCGGCTTCATTAATACCTACCAGCTCAGTGCTGAGTTTATTATGACCAATTACATATACATAGTTAAGGCTATCGTCTGTTTTTCTTTCGGTATCAATTCTTCCTACCATATCTGTATTCAGGTCAACCGATGTTTTTTCCAGTGGAAAAAGCGGGTGTTCACTGTAATACTCAGAACCCCAGAGGCCTTTTTCTTCGCCAGATACGGTCATAAAAACCACGCTTCTGCGCGGGCCTTTGCCTGCCGCTTTTGCTTTTGAAAAAGCTTCTGCCATTTCAATAACAGCGCAGGTGCCGCTGCCATCGTCATCGGCGCCATAATAAATAAGGCCATTACGCATGCCCAGGTGGTCATAATGCGCAGTAAGAATAACAAACTCATCTTTCTTATCGGTGCCTTCTATATAGCCGGCCACATTGCTGGCCTGGCTGGTTATTTTTTGTTCAGCATAATCATACTTTATTTTGATCTTTTTGCTGAAACTTTCGGTGTTTAACGGCGCATTCTTTTTTGCTTTCAGTAATGTGGTGGCAAAAAATTCATCTCCCAGGATGGTTTTGGCGCTGCCACCGGCAATAGTGATGCAGTTCACTGTCTCGGTACCGGACTCCATGATAAGCCGGGTAGAAGATTTTTTGGCAAAACGCGCATAATTGGCAGTAATGGTATCCAGCAGGGGATTGATAACGATGGCGCCTGCAGCACCTTTTTGTTTGGCCAGGGCCATTTTTTGTGGAAGACCGCCTGGGTAAGTCCAGCTGCTGTACGACTTTGTACCGCTGATAAAATACGCCCCGTCTTTTTTGGGTTCTCCGGCGTAAAAAACAACCACCTTGCCTTTTACGTCTTTGCCGGCATAGTCGTCATAGTTCTCATCGCCGATGCCATAGCCTGCAAATACCAGTTCTTTTGCGCTAAGACTTGCGTTGTTATTGGCGCCAATTTCGTCTATATAATCTTTACCGGGTACAAGGGTGGCTGCGCCAATCATAAGGCTGGACTGCAATACGGTATCGTAGCCAATAAGGTAGTACTGCTGGTAGTTATCTGTACCGGGGGCAGGTTGCAGGCCGAAAGCTTTAAACTGGCTTACAATGTAAGCGGCTGCTTTGCGCTGGCCTTCGGTGCCGGTTTCGCGGCCTTCCATTTCTGCGCTGGCAATAATGCTGAGTTGTTTCTTTAAATCTTCTTTAGTGATACTGCCGGCAAATGGGGAAGCAGGCACAGTCTGCGCCATTGCTGTAACCGTAATGCCCGTTAGCAGTAAGCTGAACAGTTTTTTTTGCATATGTATTTGTTGAAGTGAATTAGCAGGACATTTTGTTGATGCGGTTCTGGTGACGGCCACCCTCAAACGCAGTAGTCATAAAAGCGGTTATCATGTCTTGCGCCGCGGCCAGCGCTACAAAGCGTGCAGGTATACAGATGATATTGGCATTGTTATGCTGCCGTATCAGTTTGGCTACATCGGTGGCCCAGCAGAGTCCTGCGCGGATGCCCTGGTGTTTATTGGCGGTCATACAAACGCCATTGCCGGTACCACAGATTAAAATACCAAAAGCAGATTCCTCTTTTTCTATGCTCAAAGCGGTTGGGTGCACGTAGTCGGGATAGTCTACAGAATCTGCGGAATAGGTACCAAAATCATTCACCTGCCAGCCCTGCTGGTTCAGCCAGGGAACAATTTGGGTTTTGTAGTCAAATCCGGCATGGTCGCAGCCAATGGCAATGGGCAATGAATGGTTGAAAACAGGCATCTGTAGTAAAAATTGATAAAAGGTTGAAGTAAAAACTTGTCAAAAGTCGGGAAAAAAGCATTGGTGACGTAAAAATATCGATGAACGGAAGACTGTTGTAATAAAAGCATCATTGCCTTGTTGCGGCGCTGCGCAATGTTATGCCGTACAAGGGAGTGACACAACGATGCTGAAAGGTGTTCAACTGCCGGTTCAATGAAAATATATTCGGTTGGCTGTAAAAACAAAAAACCACAAACATGGTCTGTGGTTTTTTTTTATGCGTATAACTTTAATTCAATTTAAATACCAGTCCACCCTGTACCTGGGTGATATCGTAACCGGCCTCCACGTTTACACCAATATTGGGCGAGAAGTAATAAGACGCACCAACAAAAACACCGGGTGCAACTACTACATCATGGTTGGTTTTTGTAGAAGTGCTGTTGTAATAATAGTCGGAACTGCGAAAACCGGGGCCTAAAGAAACACCACCGTAAGTGTCCAGGTTGGGAACATTCCAGCCAAAATGGTAGGCAGAGCGGGCTGCAACAATAATAATATTTGATTTATAGCCGCCTGATTTTGAAAACGATCCACCTGCTTCCAGGCCAAGCGTAAGTACACCGGGCCCCAGTTGCCACATACCTCTTTCAACGGCTACTTTGGTGCCAAAACCTGCACCATAGCCCAGTCCAACGCCGTTGTAGCCGTTGTATCCGTAGCCACTTCTTCCAAGGCCAACGCCTATATTAACCGTAATTGTTCCTTCTTCCATTATGTTAGCACCTTTCTGTGCCTGGACGCTGTTGCCGCATACCGCCAATGCAATGGTAGTTGCAGCTGCGAGGATAAGATTCAATTTTTTCATTTTCTTATAGTTTAAGTGTATTGAATGCAAAATTAGCAATGCGGCGATAAATTCCGTATTAAACCGGGAAATTTTAATTGTTTACAAGGCCTGCAAGATGGTGGTGCTTATCAGGGTTTAACCTGTGATGCCGTCATCAGCTCCATTCTTCCGCATCGGCTTTTTCTCTTGCCTTGTATACTCTTTTAGACAATACCACGCTGGCTTCAAACAGCGCATAAAGAGGTATGGTAACCAGTGTAAGGCTGAAAGGATCTGTAGACGGTGTGATAATGGCTGCTGCAATCAGGATAACCACAAAAGCATGTTTGCGGTATTTCTTCAAAAACTGGGGCGAAACGATGCCAATTTTTGAGAGAAACATGATAAGCAAGGGCATCTGGAACAGTACGCCGATGCCCACCGTAGTATAAATCAGGTTTTCTATATAATCAGAGAGGGTGGGTTTAAATTCTATTAAAGGGCTGAGGGAATAATTGGAATAGAAATTTACCATAAAGGGCGTTAAAACGTAGTACCCAAAGCCTACACCCATGAAAAACAATACCGATACCCAAAAAATAATGCCCCTGGTGGTTTTAACTTCTTTTTTGCTCAGTGCCGGTTTAATAAAACTCCAGAACTCCCAGAATACGTAGGGAAAGGAAACTACAAAGCCACCTACAAAAGCAATGGTAAATGTGGTCATGAACTGCTCTGTCATGGCATTGCTCTGGAACTTGATGGTAAAATCGCCCAGGCAGAGCGCTTCTCCCAGTTTAAGTTTATGGCCCAGGTTGCACAGGAAAGAATAGGTTGAAAAATCATTCCGTGCAGGGCCCATGATTACATAGGTAACCACTTCCCTGGCATATACAAAAATCAGGATGGCACAAACGACCACCGCTATAACAGAACGCACCAGGTGCCAGCGCAGGGCCTCCAGGTGATCTATAAAAGACATTTCCGTTGCTTCGTCTTCCTGTTTATTTCTTTTGAATAGTGCCATATGTAAATGAGGTGCAAATTTAACAGATAAAGGCTAAGGTAAAAGGCATTTAACAACTGCTTTTTGTATTTTTCTTTTAAAAGGCTGTTTATGGGGACATTTGCGGGAAATGGCGGGTCCGGACGCAGTTGCCCGAAAGCAGCCAACTGTATAGATAATGGCGTGGGAAATAAATTTTACATTAAAAGGTAACCGGACAGGCGACTTAAGGCTTATCGTTAAAAACCAACAGCTATTTCAGCAGCTTCATTCTTACCATTTCAATACGGGTATCGCTTACGCTCATTATTTCAAACTCATAGTCGCCCAGGATAATCCTTTCTTTTATGCGCGGAATTTTTTCGTGTTCAGAAATGATATAGCCGGAAAGTGTTTCAGCCTCATCGGCAGGCAGCTCAAAATTGTATTTTTCATTCAGGTAGTCCAGTTCCAGGCGGCCGCTGAACAAAAACTCATCTTCTGCCAGTTTCTTTTCTTCAAATTCTTCTGTATCGTATTCATCACGTATTTCGCCAAAGATCTCTTCCAGCAAATCTTCCATGGTAACAATACCGGCGGTGCCACCAAACTCATCTACTACCCAGGCAATGCTTTTCCTGTCTTTTGAAAATTTATTGATAAGATCAGTAGCGCTCATGCTTTCAGGAATAGCGGGTATGACCAGTAGAATTTCCTGGATGGAAGCCGGCTGCTTAAACAGGTCCAGCTGGTGTATATACCCAACAATATGATCAATATTTCCTTCGTACACCAGCAGTTTGCTTAGCTGAGTGTTTACAAATTTATGCCGGGTGCTTTCAATATCTGTATTGATGTCTATGCCAATGATTTCTTTGCGGGGTATTAAACACTGCCGGATTTTTATATTGGGCAACGAAAGGGCATTTTCAAACAGTTCTGTATTCAGTTCTTTGGATTCTTCACCGGGCTCATGGTTCTGGTGAAAAAAATGTTCCAGGTCTGATCGGGTAAAAGCGTCTTTTGTTTCGTCTACCCGCACGTTAAAAAGATAACGTAATATCCAGGCAGACAGGGCCACAAAAAAACTGGCAACCGGGTGAAAGAGCTGGTAAAAGAAATTCACTACCTGGCTGATCAGCGGGTTCAGCAGCAGTTCGCTTTTGGTACGCCAGATAGCCCTGGGTATAAATTCTCCTACTACCAGTATAATGCCGGTAGAAACCAGGGTTTCAAAAACAAGCCGCAGAAAATTTACATAAGTCACGGCCACATGAACACTGTTGATAAGCCAGTTCCATAGCGGGAACAGGATAGCGCCTACCAGCAGTCCGTATACTACAAGGCATATATTAAAACCAATAAGTGTGGTGCCCAAAAATTTAACCGGCGACGATATAAGTCTTGAAAGCAGTATGCTGCTGCTCTTACCCTGTTTTTTTTTGAGCTCTATGGTAAGCCGGTTTACGTTTACAAAAGCAATCTGTATACCGGCAAAAAAGCCAATAAGAATAATGGAGACAATAATGCCTGTAACTGTACCCAGGTTGATATACATACTACGAATGTAATAATAAAAATAGTTATAACTGACGGGAAACTACGCTTTTACACCAATGAAATCACTTACCAGGGTAATTGCTTCGCGGCAGGCTTTTTCAAGATGGTCGTTTACAATGATACAGTCGAATTGGTGTTTGAAAGAAATTTCGAAAGCTGCTTTGTTGATCCGGGCCTGCAGGCTTTCGGGTGTTTCTGTGCCACGGCTCAGCAACCTGCGTTGCAATTCTTCTATAGAGGGAGGGTCTATGAAAATGGAAAGGGTGCTGCCGGCAGCAAATTGCTGTTGCACATGGATGGCGCCTTTCACGTCAATATCCAGCACCGGCACCTGTTGATTGTTCCAGATACGGGCCAGTTCTGTTTTCAGGGTGCCATAGTATTTGCCTTCGTACACCATTTCCCATTCTACAAATTCGTTTTCCTGTATTTTATGCTGAAAATCGGCGGTGCTGATAAAATAATAATCCACACCGTCTTTTTCTTTTCCCCTGGCAGGCCTGGTAGCGGCCGATACTGAAAAAGCCAGTTGTGGCAGTTGCTGCAGCAACTGCCGGGTAATAGATGTTTTACCTGCCCCGGAAGGCGCGGTAATAATGATTATTTTCTGTTGCTTATCGTTGCTCATAAGTAGCTGCAGAGCTGGGTTAGGCGTTTACGCGTTTGATGTCTGCACCCAGTGCTTT
>JANPGT010000213.1:0-5417 GCA_031424135.1 Chitinophagaceae bacterium | reverse complement strand
CTGCTTTTGCTTCAGTTCGTACTTAATTTTTACCCTTCCCCAATGCTTCATCCGGAATTTGCCGCCGGCGAACTGCTGGGCAAACCGTTCTTCATTCAGGTAGTTTTCTTCTATCAATGTGGCTATGCACTCTTCTGCCTGCTGTTTGTACAGGCCCAGCGAATACAATTTTTCCTTCACCTCGCTATGGCAGCGCTCCTGGTAACCACAATAATGTTTCGCTTTCTGCAATGCCTGTTCTTTGGTCAGGTATTTCTTAAAAACCATGGTCAAAGATACAGAACCACGGAGGCACCGGGAACACAGGGAATCACAGAGATGATTGTGGATGCAGAGATGAGATCCCAGATTGTCATAGCACAGGAAAGCTGTTGTTTGTCTGCATTAGCCTCAGCCATAAAATCCCTGTGCCTCTCCCTGTCTCCCCGCCTCCGTGGTTCAAAAGCCGCATTTACCAAACATTTACTCTTCTCGTAAGTTAAAGCAGCTGCAAATAGGTATTTTTGCCCTCCGTAAAACATAGGCTACTGGTAATTTGGCAGAAAAAAACATTCATATAGCATTAGTGGGCAACCCCAACAGCGGTAAAAGCTCGCTGTTTAACGCATTGACCGGCCTTAACCAGAAAGTGGGCAATTTTCCCGGGGTTACGGTGGACAAGAAGACCGGCAACGCCCCGCTGGCACCCGGTGTAAATGCCAATATAATTGACCTGCCCGGCACCTACAGCCTGTATCCCAAAAGGGCCGACGAATGGGTAACCTACAAAGTATTACTGAAACAGGATACAGAAGTGCAGCCGGATATTATTTTGCTGCTGGTAGACGCCAGCAACCTGAAACGCAACCTGCTGTTCTGTTCCCAGATCATCGACCTGAAATTTCCAGTGGTGGTAGCGCTCACCATGATGGACCTGGCCAAAAGCAAGGGGATAGAAATTGATGTGGAAGGCCTTGCCCGCGAGCTGGGCGTGGCGGTGGTTACCGTAAACCCAAGAAAAAACAAGGGCATCCCCCAGCTAAAAAAAGTAATGTTGCAAACTGCCCAGCAGTTATACCACGTGCCCATACGCGATTTTATCAATAACAAAGAATTGGCGCCGGCAGCTATTGAAGAAGTAAAGACCAGTTTCTCCACCATCAGTGATTATACGGCTATCCACTACCTCATCAACCACGAGAGTTTTTTGCTGGATGAGGGCAAACAAAACCTGATTGAATCTATTGAGGCCCGCAACAGTTTCAACCCTACCAAAACCCAGGCGGAAGAGATTATGCAGCGGTATGCCCGCATTAAAGTAATCATGAAACAGCATGTGGCGGAGCCGGACCCGCTGCAAAAAACACTGTTTACAGAAAAACTGGACAACCTGCTACTGCACCGAAAATGGGGCTACCTTATTTTACTGGGTGTATTATTTTTTCTTTTCCAGAGTGTGTTCTGGCTTGCTACCTTTCCTATGGATGGTATTCAGTGGGTATTTGCCAACCTGGGCAGCTGGCTGAATGATGTGTTGCCCCAGGGCTGGCTCACCGACCTGTTTATCAACGGCATTGTGGCTGGTCTCAGCGGCATCCTGGTTTTTGTGCCACAGATTATGATCCTTTTCGGGTTTATTACCATGCTGGAAGACACCGGCTATATGGCCCGTATCAGTTTTCTAACGGACAAGCTGATGCGAAAAGCCGGGCTGAATGGTAAAAGCGTAATGCCCATGATCAGCGGTTTTGCCTGTGCGGTACCGGCGATTATGAGTGCCCGTAATATTGAAAATAAAAAGGAAAGGCTCCTCACCATATTAATTACGCCATTGATGAGTTGCAGTGCAAGGCTACCGGTGTACACCATCCTGATTGCGCTGGTCATTCCGCGTACCAATGTACTGGGCTTTATCAGCCTGCAGGGCCTGGTGATGATGGGACTGTATTTACTGGGTATTGTAATGGCGCTTACCGTCTCCTATATTGCCAAATGGTTTATTAAAATACAGGAAAAGAGCTTTTTTATACTGGAACTGCCCGTTTACCGCGCTCCCCGCTGGAAAAATGTGCTGATTACAATGATCAACAAAGCCAAAATTTTTGTGGTGGATGCGGGCAGGATAATCATGATCATCAGCCTTGTTTTATGGGCATTGAGCAGCTATGGCCCACCTGCAAAAATGGCGGCCGTAAAACAGCACTATGACTTGCTGGTAGTACAAAACCCAACGCGGGCTGCCCAACTCAATACCGAAAAAAATTCCGAACTGCTGCAACAGTCTTTTGCGGGCATATTGGGCAGATCCATTGAACCGGCTATCCGGCCGCTGGGCTACGATTGGAAAATAGGCATCGCCCTAATCACTTCTTTTGCCGCCAGGGAGGTCTTTGTGGGTACCATGGCCACGCTGTACAGCGTAGAAGGGGGGAGCGATGCCGACGAAAGCACGCTGACCCAGAAAATGCAGAACGCCCGCAAGCCCGATGGCAGCAAGGTATATACCCTGGCCTCGGGGGTTTCGCTAATGATTTTCTATTTGCTGGCCATGCAGTGCATGAGCACCCTGGCCGTCGTAAAAAGAGAGACCCGGGGCTGGAAATGGCCCCTGATACAGCTGGCTTACATGACTGGATTGGCTTACTTAATGAGTTTCATCGCCTTTCAGCTGCTGAAATAAGCGGCCTATTTTATCCCCATTTACAGAATAAACCGCCTATAGGGGCGTTATAACTTTTTATCCAAATTCACTACTATGAAAACCTTCTGCCTGTTGTTGGCAACAGCCTTGATTGGCCTGTCCGCCGCCGCTCAGTCTGAGCAATTCAATTACCCCGATGCGTTTTATTTTGTAAAAGAAATTAATACCGTTGGCCTTGCAGAACGGCCCTTTCATCTGGAAATTACCGTAAAAGAAAACCCCGCAGATTCCCTGTCTAAACCGCGCATTTATGCCATACAGGTACGCAAAGGCAAGGAAGATATTATTGGTAAAACCATGAAATACGCCGCCGCAACCAATGGCGAATGGAAGACCTACAGCATTGATGGCATCACTGATAAAGATGCTACCCGCATCTGGTTCTATGCGGCGGTAAATGGCAATGGCAGTTTCTATTTTGATAAAATTTCTTACTCTATAGCAGATGCTACCGGCACGCTAGTGGAAAAAGACCTGGTTAACCAATCATTTGAAGACAAGAAAATACTACACGGATATTACATCAGCACCGGCGACACAAAAAACCTGCAGGTAAAAAAATCGGACCTGGCCAATGATGGCAAACAATCATTACAGGTGACCGCTAGCGGGCAAAAGCCGGCTGGGTTAAGAACGGTAGCCAGGAACTAACCAAAGGGCTAAGAGAACAAAGAGAAAAGGAGGGAAAGGAGTTTGGCAGTAACCAGGTAGAAAATTTATTGCGCGGCTTCCAGTTGCGCTATCAGTTCCTTCACCTTGCCTTCAATGAAATCCCTGACCTTGTTAAATTCGGCCGGTTCCATATGTTTGGGATCAGGTATCTGCCAGTCGATGAATTGTTTGGCGGGCATCCAGGGGCAGGCGTCTCCGCAACCCATGGTTACCACGGCATTAAAAGGTGCATACTGTTCCACCTCCTGCAATGATTTGCTGTCGTGTTTGCTTAAATCATAACCAAGTTCCTTCATGGCAGCAATGGCTTTGGGGTTAACCACGCCACTGGGTTTACTGCCTGCACTGTAAGCGGCTACCTCTCCGCCCCCATGCATAATGGCAAATGCCTGGCTCATCTGGGAACGATTGGAATTCTCTACACAAACAAAAAGAAGTTTTGTCATACTGTTAATGAAATATGCAGGGTTATAAAATTCCGGGTGATCTTTACTGTTACTAGTTCTTAAACGCCGGTACACTTACTCCTTCTTTCCAGCATCACCGTATTGTGCCATACAGCGTTCAGCTGCGCGATGCGTTCGCGGACGCCAATGATCCTGAAACCAAATTTTTGCTGTAGTGCAATACTGGCTGCATTGGTTGCAAAAGTGGCGGACTGCAGGGTCCAGATGCCATTGGCCTCGCTCTCTTTTATCATGGCCTCCATCAGCAGGTTGCCGACGCCCCTGCCACGGCTTTCTTTGGCAATATAAATGCTAAACTCTGCAACGCCTTTGTAACAGGCCCTTGAAGACACAGGCAGCAATGCTACCCAACCCAACACCTTACTATTTTCCGTTGCTACCAGCCGCGTATGCAACAGGTGCGCCGCATCCCATTCCTGCCATGAGGGCAGCGCGGTATTGAATGTGGCCTGGCCAGATTGCAGTCCTTCCCCATAAATAGCCAGCACGGCGTCAGCCTGTTCCGGCAACAAGGCCTGTATTTGGATCATTCAATTAAAAATTAAAACCATTACAAAAAATAGCTGCCGCTATTTATATTGAGCGGCGCATGATAGCTGAACTGGCCGGGCATAAACCATTAAATTCTTTCGACTGCAACACAGCCGCTGGTACACTTTCCCTGTTGATTTTTACAAAGCCTTTTTTGCTGAAATAATTTTCAGCTGTATTGGTAATCAGGTACAGGTTGGTAAGGCCGCTTTGCTTTGCAGCTTCCAGTAAATGCTGCAGCAGGGCAGACGCCAATCCCGTGTTTCTGTACGAACTGTCTACTACGGCAGACCGAAGCAGACCGGCAGCGCCATAGTTGTCGATACCCATTACAGCAACCAACCCACCGTTTTCCACCGCTACTAAAAAATCTTCCAGTAATGGATTCAGATCAGCGGTAGGTAAATTATTTGCCGATAACAATGCCCCGACAGCATCAAAGTCAGCTGCGGTGGCTTTTTGAATACTTACGCCAGAATGCATTTCAAGGAGATTTAATAATTGATACAAAATGCGGTAGCCTTTGAAGACTACCGCAATGGTAAAGATTTCTTAGCAACAACCGCTACCGGGTTCGCAACATTTGCGATCATCTTTTGCCGGCTTCTCACCATATACGGTGATGCTTACAATTTTGGTAGTACCGTTTTTGTATTCCACTATTTCTTCGGCGCTCAAATAGTTGCCCAGTATGTCATCTGGTATAATGATTTCTTTTTCTTTCTGCAGGCTCACATTTACAAATCCTGTTTCATCAATGATGCCCAGGTATTCTTTTTTCTGAATAGCGCCCGATACACAACCGGCATAGAGTTCTGCTACTTCCTTCCATTTAGCCGGTAGCTGGCCTACCAATACAATGTCTGAAATAGAGAAATGGGCGCCCGGCTTTAATACCCGGAATATTTCGCTGAAGACTTTGTGTTTATTGGGCACCAGGTTCAGCACGCAGTTGCTTACAATTACATCGGCCCTGTTATGAATTAAGACCGGGAAATGGGTAGTGAATTGTTAAAAGTATGTTATTCGTGTACTTTTGCCTCATTTAAATATATCCGGGTCTAACG
>JANPGT010000212.1:0-3337 GCA_031424135.1 Chitinophagaceae bacterium | reverse complement strand
TATTTATTAAAGTCAATAAAGTTAGCGGCGATATTGTATTACCGGCGGGAGGAGGACATTGATTTGGAATTAGGAATTGGTTGATCGGTTGATTGGTAGATTTGGCAAACGCCCACTCACGACTGACCACTCACCACTGACGATTAAAAACAAAATAATATGAAAATCATCTGCATCGGCGAAGCACTGATAGATATGATTTGTACCGACAAAGGCAGCTCGCTTTCTGCCGGGCAACATTTTTTGAAGAAGCCGGGTGGCGCGCCCACCAATGTAGCGGCGGCCATTGCGGCCCTTGGAGGAGAGGTGGAACTGGCGGCCAAAGTTGGCAATGACCCCTTTGGAAAACACCTGATTGATGTAATGGAAGAATTTGGGGTATCTACCAAATGGATGCTGAAAGACAATGATCATTTTACCACTTTTGCCTTTGTATCATTAATGGAAGACGGCGAACGTGATTTTGTGTTCAACCGTGGTGCAGACGGGCAGTTAAGCCGGCAGGAGATAGAAGCCATTGACCTGGACAATGTATCCATTATTCATTTTGGATCCGCCACCGGTTTCTTGCCAGGTCCCTTGCAGGCCGCCTACCAGGGACTGCTGCAGAAAGCCCTGCAGAAAAATATTTTTATCAGTTTCGATCCCAATTACCGGCACCTCCTTTTTGGTCACGATACAAAAACATTCATTGACCAGAGCTGGAATTTTCTTGAATGCTGTCATTTTTTTAAACTGAGCGATGAAGAAGCCATGCTGATCACCGGGGCGGTAACCCTGGCAGATGCTGCCGCCGTTTTGCTGGAGAAAACAAAAGCAGTGTTCACCATTACCCTTGGCAAAGAAGGCACCCTGCTGGGTTTCCAGAATAATACTTATATAGTGCCTAGTATTGCAGTAAAGCCGGTAGATACCACCGGGGCGGGGGACGCTTTTGTAGGCGCTGTATTGTACCAGCTGAGCGATAAGAGCCTGGAAGCCATCGGCCACCTGTCTTTGCAGCAATGGCAGCAGGTGGTGGGTAATGCCAATAAAGCCGGCGCCCGTACCTGCGAATACCTGGGTGCTATGGAAGCCTTCAAACATTTAAACAACCAGATTTTTAATTAAGCAAAACTGCTTTCACCGTGTACAATTACAGCCTGCACCAGCAAATTAATAATGAACTGAAACAAAAAGGCATTGATATAGGAGGGAAGGATACTTCATTTTATACCCGTTTTATTGCCAATGCCACTGCCATCCATGCATTGTATACAGAGCTCTACGGCGATCATCCTGCAGCAAAAAATGGTTTTGAACAACTGCTGCATACCATCAGCCAGTCTTTTATCAACCGGTCTGAGGCATTGCAACAGCGTGATGAAGAAAAGGAGGCCAAAACAAACTGGTTCCTGAGCAATGAGATGGCCGGCATGAGTTTGTATGTTGACAGGTTTTGTGGTAACCTGAAAAATCTGGGCAATCAACTGGATTATTTTAAAGAACTGGGCGTGAACTTCCTCCACCTGATGCCGGTGTTTGAAAGTCCGGAAGGAGAAAGCGACGGCGGCTATGCCGTCTCTGATTTTACACAGGTAGATAAAAGGTTTGGCAGCCTGGCAGATTTACAGCTGCTGCAGCGGAAGATGCATGGGGCGGGTATGCACCTGATGATTGATATTGTACTGAATCATACTTCTCACCATCATGCATGGGCGCAGAAAGCAAAGGAAGGCGACGCCAGCTACCAGGATTATTTTTACATGTACAACGATCGCCAGCTGCCAGACAGGTTCGATGCTGCCATGCCGGATATTTTTCCTGAAAGTTCACCGGGCAATTTTACGTACAACGAGGAATCGCGCAAATGGGTAATGACGGTATTTCACCAGTACCAGTGGGATCTGAACTATACCAACCCGGCCGTGTTTGTGGCCATGCTGAACAATATTTTCTTTTATGCCAACCTGGGAGTAGATGTGCTGCGGATAGATGCGCCTGCCTTTATCTGGAAAGAAATGGGCACCACCTGTCAGAACCTGCCCAAAGCACATACCATTTTAAGACTGATAAAGCAATGTGTGCAGGTGGCGGCGCCCGGTATGGCGCTGCTGGGCGAAGCCATAGTGGCACCGGCAGAAATCATGAAATACTTTGGCAACGGGCTGTATACCGCCCGCGAATGCGATTTTGCCTATAACGCCACGCACATGGCCCTGCAGTGGGATGCACTGGCCACGGGCGATACCAGGGTAATGCTGGCCGCCCAGCACGAGCTGCTGCAAAAGCCCTATGGCACTTCGTGGATAACCTACACACGCTGCCACGATGATATTGGACTGGGCTACGATGATTATATGATCCGGAATGCAGGTTTTAATGCCTATGAACACCGGCGTTTTTTAAAGGAATACTATTCCGGTGAGTACCCAGGTTCACCCGCCAGGGGGGCCCTGTTTTCAGTGAATCCCAAAACACAGGATGCGCGTATCAGCGGGTCGCTGGCTTCGCTCTGCGGCCTGGAAAAAGCCCAGCGCGAAAACAATGAAGCCGTTATAGCTGAGGCCATTAGTAAAATACTTTTGATGCAGGCGCACAGTTTCTTCCTGGGTGGCACCCCCATGATTTTTTATGGAGATGAACTGGGCTATACCAACGATTATTCTTACCTGAAAGACCCCGGCAAAAGCTATGACAACCGCCGGATGCACCGGCCGGTTATGGACTGGGAAAGAAATAAGAACAGGGAGCTGGAAGGAACTGCAGAGCAAAGGGTTTTCTCCGCCACCAGCCGCTTGCTCAGCATCCGCCGATCACTGCCGGAAGTGGGTGACTATAAGAACCTGCAGTGGTTGTCTCCGCACAATATACATGTAGCCGCCTACCTGCGCAGTTACGGAGATAAAAGACTGTTCTGCCTGTTTAATTTCAGCAACCAGCCAGCCTATCTTACCTGGTATTTATTCAAAGAATATGGTAACCCACCGGCACAACTCTACAATTACTGGAACGAAGAGCTGCTGACTGTGGGTTTTGACCACGAATACCTGGTAGTTGCCCCCTATGGCTTCCTGCTGCTGGAAGCCCGGCAGTAGTGGCATTATTCAAAATGTTTCAAAACGTTGTATTTTTTACCAATACAGGTAAAAGTGTATAAGATTACCTTATTTTATCTCTTTCCGGTATGGGGGGAATGAAAATTTATTAATAACTATGCAGGCGCGGTTAAAAGCGCTACCGGCCATCATGAATAAAGATATACTACAGGCAGCAAACGATTCTCTTCAGAAGCAGTACAGGGTGCCCGACAGTCTGCAACCATTTGTAAAAGAAAATTCAGTGATTGCCCGCTCAC
>JANPGT010000211.1:0-8556 GCA_031424135.1 Chitinophagaceae bacterium | reverse complement strand
AGCAGCGTCTCGCCTATGGTCTTGTATTCCCGCAGTTCCCATAACCCTTTCTGATTAATAGAGAAGGCTTCTACATGGATATTCTCCGAATCAATCAGGATATACTCTTTTAGTGACGCAATATCACGGTATAATTTGAATTTCATACCCCTGTCGTAAGCTTTTGTGGCGTGGGATAAAACCTCAATTATTATGGATGGATTTATTGCATTGATTTCATCATCATTCAGCGTTTTTATACCATCGCAAAAAATGGAGATGTCAGGGTAGGTGAACAGCGTATTCTTTTCTATGTAGATGCGTTAATCGCTATTATATGGTTTGCAGGGCCTGCCTTTTAAAAAAAAACGCAACTGCAAAGTTTGAATTTTGAACAATTTCATTGTGCGTAGTTTTTGCCCCGCTCCTAGCAAATACTTCCCCCTGGTAATATTCATGCTTTTCAGTGGTTTCATTTTCAAAAGCAAGATATTCCTCAATGCTCATTTTTTGCTGGCTGTACGCAATGGCCGGTTCGCGTAGTTCCATGCTTTGAAATTACGCTTTTTCTTGCAAACCCGGAACAGCGGCAGGCGTTTATTGCTGCTGTTGTATAGCGGCAATTATTTTTTCTGCATGCACCCTGGAATTTTCAATAAACAGGCGGTGGGTGTTCATACCCCCGCAGATAACGCCCGCCAGGAATACGTTTTTAACATTGGTTTCGTGCGTGTCTTCGTTGATGCTCGGGCATAGAACCTCATCATCAGACAAATGTATGCCCATACTGCGCAGGAAGTTCAGATTGGGCTGATAGCCGGTAGTAGCAATTACCCAGTCGTTGGCAATGGTCAGTTTTCCTTCCGGCGTTTGAATATCCACTTCATGTTCGCGTATTTCAGTAACGGTAGAATTGTAATAGGCTTTAATAGACCCCTCGCCGATGCGGTTGATGATGTCTGGTCTAACCCAGTATTTTACACGGGCGCCAATTTCTTCTTTTCTCACCACCATCGTTACTTCAGCGCCTTTGCGCCATGTTTCCAGCGCGGCATCTACGGAAGAATTTTGTGCGCCTACTACCAGTACTTTCTGAAAAGCGTAAGGGTGGGGTTCTTTGTAATAATGGGTCACTTTAGGCAGGCCTTCTCCCGGTACGTTTAACAGATAGGGAATATCATAAAAGCCGGTAGCAATGATGATATTGTTTGCTGTGTATACCTGTTTGCTGCTGGTAATGCGGAAGCGTTTGTGGTTGTCTGAGACAGGGTTGATGGGTACAATTGATGTAACTTCCTCGTACAGGTGAATCCTCAGCTGGTATGACGTGGTCACCCGCCGGTAGTATTCCAGCGCTTCGGCCCGGGTGGGTTTGGGGTTGTTTGACACAAAGGGTACGCCGCCAATCTCCAGCCGCTCAGAAGTGGAGAAAAAAGTCATGTTGGAAGGGTAGTTGTACAAGGAATTTACCAGGCTGCCTTTCTCCAGTATCAGGTAATCCAATCCTGCTTTCCGGGCCTCCAGGGCGCATGCCAGGCCAATGGGTCCTCCTCCTATAATGATTATGTTGCAGTGTTCCGTGCTGTTGGTCAATGTGCTTATTTTCAGCAAATGTAAAGCAAAACGGACCTTTGCCGGTTATTGGGAAAAAACGCGTCCTGTTCTGTCCTGCGGGCAGGATGGATGCGACGGTCAAACACTTATTTTTGTAGTCCTTCACCAAACAACACTTGCCTTATGAGTAGTATCAACAGAAAAGCGATTACCCTCGATGAGTTTACCATTCAGCAGTTAAGGGATTTCCCGAATGCTACCGGTGAGCTCAGCGGGTTGCTGCGTAATATAGGACTGGCCGCCAAAAGAGTCAACGTGGAAGTAAACAAAGCCGGGCTGGTAGATATTTTGGGCGATGCAGGTTCCATAAACGTACAGGGCGAAGATGTAAAAAAGCTGGATCTGTTTGCCAATAACCAGTTTATGCGGGTGTTGCAGCACGGTATCAGCTGTGCAGGCATTGCCAGTGAAGAGCTGGATGATTTTGTAGCATTTGACGACGAGATCAGTAACAATTCCAAATACGTGTGTATGTTTGATCCGCTGGATGGCAGCGGCAATATAGACGTAAATATTTCTATCGGGACTATTTTCGGGGTATACCGGCGTGTTTCTCCCAAAGGGGCGCCCGCTACCAAAGCAGACTTCCTGCAATCAGGCAAAAACCAGGTAGCCGCAGGTTATGTGGTTTACGGCTCCTCCACCATGCTGGTGTACGCCACACGCAGGGGCGTAAATGGTTTTACGCTGGATCCTTCCATGGGTGAGTATTGTATGAGTCACCCCGACATTAAATGCCCGCCGTCCGGCAAAATATATTCAGTTAACCATGGTAATTTTTTCCGCTACCACAAAGGCGTGCAGCAATATATTAATGCCTGCCAGAAAAAGGACGAAGGTAACGGAGGGCCTTACACGCAGCGGTATATTGGCAGCATGGTATCTGATGTGCACCGCAACTTGCTGAAAGGCGGTATTTTCATGTACCCCGGTACGGTAGATAAACCAAAGGGCAAGCTGCGGCTGATGTATGAATGCAATCCTTTTGCGTTCATCGCAGAAGTAGCCGGCGGCAAAGCCACTAACGGAAAAGAACGCATTCTGGACATTCAACCTTCAGACCTGCACCAGCGATCGCCGCTGTTTATAGGCAGCAAAGACATGATGGAAGAGCTGGAATCCTATACCAGTGCTGACAAAGAATTTGTACAGGAGTAAACTGGGAGAATACGCCTTGCAAAAACGCGCATATTTTTGTTTAGATTACACAATTATAAAACGTAAAATCCCTTTCCGGCCTGCCCGTATGGCCAGTCGAAAGGGGGCCGGGAGTATGAAAATAATTGCATTTGATAACCAATATGAAGAAGACTTCAGGCGGCTGAACCTGGAGTGGCTGTACGCCTATCACCTGGCTGAAGATCACGATCTGGAAATACTGGCAAATCCCCGCGCCACAATTATTGATCCGGGTGGTTGTATATTCCTGGCAATGGAAGATGATGTGGTGGCGGGTACGGCGGCTTTAATGAAGGCATCAGACGGTATCTATGAACTGGCAAAAATGACGGTGGATAAAAATTTTCGGGGCAGGGGTGTCAGCAAATTACTGATGGACCGTTGCCTGGAAGCCGCCAGGCAGTTGCAGGCAAAAAAAATATTACTTTTTTCAAATCATCAGCTTATTACGGCGCTGCATTTGTACCGCCAATATGGTTTTGTTGATATACCAGTAAAAAATTCTCCTTTTGCAACTGCAGATGTGAAAATGGAACTGGTATTGTAATCAGTAACGGCTCCTGCCATCCGCATTGGTCTCTCGTTTCTCCCTTTCCTTACAGGTAAAACCTGTCACTCGTAGCCCGCCGTAACATAAAAACTTGTTCCTGGAGGATGCTTTTATTAGTCGTTGAACCGGTAACTTCGCAGCCGGCCGGTATGCCGGGTATCCTGCGTTGCTGCCTTTTGCAGTAGCTGGTGTACAGTGGACAGGCTTCTCCTAAAACAATTGATACAACAATGAACCTGCTTGACGAGTTTAAGAAGATAAGGTGTTTTGCTTTTGATGTAGACGGGGTTTTAACGGATGGATCTGTACTCCTGCTGGATGACGGGCAGATGGCCCGCAGTATGAATACAAAAGACGGTTATGCCATGCAGCTAGCCATTAAAAAAGGCTATTTCATTATTGTTATTTCCGGAGGCGGTTCCGAAGGCGCAAGGGTAAGGCTGAACAAGCTGGGCATTACGGAAGTGCATTTCCAGGCGGAGAATAAAAAAGCGTTGCTGGACAATTTTTTGAAGGCGCGGAATATTTTGCCGGAGCAGGTATTGTTTATGGGCGATGATATACCCGATTATGCAGCAATGACAGCATCAGGATTGCCCTGTTGCCCGTCTGATGCAGTGCCAGAAATAAAAAGCATATCCAGATACATTGCAGGCCTGCCTGGTGGCAGGGGCTGTGTGCGGGAAGTGATTGAAAAAGTGTTGAAGTTAAATGGTCACTGGACCATAGACACCAGCATTGCCAGTAAATAGTATACATCGTTTTCAGTAATGCCGCCCATGAACCATTGATTACAAAGAAACACCGATTAATGAAACTACTTGCCGCTTTCTTCAGGTTAATGCGCTGGCCGAATCTTGTCTTTATTATTCTTACCCAATTCCTTTTTTACAGCTGCATCATACAGCCTGCTTTCTACCGGCAAAATGCGCCGGGCACCTGGTTTTTATCGTGGCCTTTACTGGCCTGGCTCAGTGCTGCTTCTGTGCTGATTGCGGCGGCTGGTTATATCATCAATGATTATTTTGACCTCAACATAGACCAGGTGAACAAGCCTGATAATATTATTGTACAGAAAATTATTAAAAGACGCTGGGCCATCTTCTGGCATATGGGGCTGTCGCTGGCAGGAGTGGTTATAACGTTTATGGTCAGCGTCAGAATGGGCAATTGGGTAATTGGCCCGGCTAACCTGGCGGCGGTATTCTTCCTGCTTTTTTATTCCACCACGTTTAAAAAGAAATTCCTGCTTGGAAATATTATTATTTCGCTGCTTACCACCTGGGTAGTATTTGTTCTGTACATCAGTGAACTGGATTTTACTGTTTTTACACAACAGCTGCCGTACCAGCAGGCCATGACCAGGATTTTTAAACTGGCGGTATTGTATGGAGGTTTTGCCTTTGTGATTTCGCTGGTGCGCGAAGTGGTAAAAGACATGGAAGATTTGCAGGGCGATGAGAAATATGGTTGCCGCACCATGCCGGTGGTGTGGGGCATACCGGCATCGAAAGTATTTGCGGGCGTTTGGTTAACGGTGCTGATACTGGCCGTGCTGGTCTTGTTTGTGTACGCCGTGCTGATTGGCTGGTTTTTGGCAGCCTTGTTTGTACTGGTGCTGGTAGTGGTGCCACTAATGATGATTTTGCGTAAATTGTACAAAGCGGTCACCGTGTTGCAGTTTCACCAGATCAGCACCTGGATTAAACTGGTGATGCTTACAGGAATTATTTCTATGGTATTTTTTAAATGGCATATATGATGGAAAGAATTGTGCTGGCATCGCAGTCGCCGCGGAGAAAACAGCTGCTTGAATGGGCGGAAGTGCCGTTTGATGTAATCATCAGGGAGACTGATGAACTTTACCCCGCCGACCTGGCTGTGGAGGATATTCCTGTATACATTGCCCGTAACAAAGCGCTGGCTGTATTGCAGGAGCTGAGTCATGAAAGAATAATACTGGCGGCTGATACGGTAGTGGTGCTGAATAACCAGGTGATAGGGAAGCCAAAGGATCGAAATCACGCCATAGAAATCCTGCAGTTGCTGTCGGGCCGGCAGCACCAGGTAATTACCGGGGTGGTCATACTTGCTGGTGAAGAGGAAATTGCTTTTGCTGATGTTACCAAAGTATGGTTTCACGAACTAAGCCTGGAGCAGATTATTTTCTATGTAGATAAGTACAAGCCCTATGACAAGGCCGGCGCTTATGCCATTCAGGAATGGGTGGGGGTAGTGGGCATCCGTTCTGTGCAGGGCGATTTTTATAATGTGATGGGCTTGCCTGTGAGCAGGGTGGTGCAGGAATTGGGCAAGCTCTGAGTGCTAAGTCACGAGCTGTGAGCAAGCGGATATTATTGACATTTGCGTATTGCAGATTAGCGAAATTTTAAAGTATACGGGCTCGCAGCTCAAAGCTACCAGCCCGCAGCTTCTCTATAACATAAACCTTATCCTCCATGACTGAACGACTTCTCCAGTTTATCTGGCAGTTTCAGTACTTTAACAGGCATGATCTGTCTGTTAATGACGGTGCTGTACTGCAGATTATCCATCCCGGTAAATACAATACCAACCAGGGGCCCGATTTCCTGGAAGCCACTGTTAAAATTGACAATACGGTATTGGTAGGCAGCATAGAACTGCATATCAATACTTCTGATTGGTACAGGCACGGGCACGATGCCGACAGTAATTATAAAAATGTAATACTGCACGTGGTATGGCAGCAGGATGGGGGGCGCCAGCCAGCAGCTGTGCCGGTGCTGGAACTGCAGCAACGCGTTTCTATGCTGCTGCTGCGCCAGTACGATGAATGGATGCAGCAGGCGGCCTTTGTACCCTGCGCAGCAGGGGTAAAAGAAGTAAAAGAACTGGTATGGCTTTCATGGAAAGAACGGCTGATGACAGAAAGACTGCAGCGTAAAAGCAGCTATGTATTGCAGTTGCTGCAGCAGAATACCTTTCATTGGGAAGAGACCTGCTGGCAATTGCTGGCAAAGAATTTTGGGATACAGATCAATGCAGAAGCTTTTGAAAGTATTGCCCGTTCCTTGCCGGTAGCCATTCTTGGAAAACATAAACACCAGGTAACTGTGCTGGAAGCCCTGTTGCTGGGCCAGGCCGGGCTGCTGGAAGAAGCATTCGCAGGCGATTATGAAAAACTATTGCAGCGTGAATACCGTTTTCACCAGCACAAATACAAATTGTCCAGGCCTGCAGTAGCCGTACATTTTCTGCGCATGCGGCCGGCGGCTTTTCCCAGTATCCGCCTTGCACAGCTGGCCGTGCTGGTGCACCAGTCTACCCATCTTTTTGCCGCCCTCAAAGAAGCGCTTAATATAAAAGAAGTACGGCAGCTGTTAAATGTATCGGCCAATGATTACTGGCACTATCATTACCGGCTGGATGCACCCGCTGCGTACAAAATAAAAAACCTGGGAAGCAGCATGGTAAACAATATCATTATCAATACGGTAACACCGTTGTTGTTTGCATACGGCCAGTACCACAAAGAGCAGGCGCTGAAAGACAAGGCCATTCAGTGGCTGACAGAATCGGGGCCGGAAAAAAATGCGGTTACTGGTGGCTGGCAGCAACTGGGTGTGAGTAATAAGAATGCCCTGCATAGCCAGGCACTCATTGAATTAAAAACACAGTATTGCGATACAAAAAAATGCCTGGACTGTGCGGTAGGAAATGCATTTCTGAAACGAAATGTTTGAGGCGTTCGTTGTTTGTACAGACGCTGTGCATGGCGCCTGTACAGCTTGCGGCGTGAATAATTTTTGGAAAAGCACGATATAAAATTGTGTTGGTTGTTGGTTTGGCCCGGGAGCCCCGGAGACCCACCCGAACGGTACGGGCAGGGGTGGATATCTGCTTTCATTAAGCCACAGCTCCTATCTCAACGGAATATGGATGCTTTCATATAATTATGTATTTTTATGGGCCATTAAAAACGGCCTGCCATATGGATATATTGAAACTCCTGAGTGATGAACTGACCGGGTTTTTTGGTGTCAATCACTGGATAGAGATGTACAGGGCCAACGACTACAGCAGCCTGTCTACCCTGGATGGCTTCCGCGGTGCCATTGGCCCATTGATTCCGCTGATACTGGTAATTGAAGTGGTAAGGGCCCTGCTGTATAAGAAATTCAAAATAGAGGACTATAAAATCACTTTTACCATTTTTGTATTTAACCGTGTTGTTTCCAGGTTTATCTCTATAGCAGCAATGGTGTTTTGCATAAAGCTGTTTACGCCCATTGCCATTTTGAAAACCAGTTTTACCTGGTACTGGTTTATCTATGGGTATATCGTGTGGGAGTTTGCTCATTTTGTTTATCATTACCTGGGGCATAAAGTAAGGCTGTTCTGGTGCCTGCATTCTACCCACCATGCACCTGAGCAAATGAATATGTCAGTTTCCTTTGCGCATTTTTTCCTGGAAGGACCTTATGCAGATATTATCCGTACTTCCATCTGTATTGTTATGGGCATTAACCCGTTGCTGCTGGGTGTAATTATGTTTGTAGACGGTACCTGGGGGGCGTTTATACATGCAGGTGAAAACGTGCTGAAAGATGGCCGGCTGGGTTTTCTGAACAATATTATTTTAACGCCTTCTCACCACCGGGTGCACCATGCAAAAAATCCGCTGTACATGGATACCAATTTCTGTAACCTGCTGAACATATGGGACCTTGTATTTAAAACCTACCAGCACGAGAAACAAGAAGAAAAACCCATTTATGGTATTACCCGTAAAATGAATCCCAAAAATTTCACGGATGTTTATTTTGGAGAAATCACCGCGCTGGGCAGGGATATCTGGCAGGCACCGGGATTAAAAAATAAATTCCTCTACATTTTTATGCCACCCGGATGGAGCCATACCGGCGATCATAAAACCGCTAAAATTGTAAGAAACGATTTCATCCAGACATTAGCCAATAAAAAACCTGTTTCGTAAATATTTACAAAACAGGTTAACGTATATAAGTGTTTAATGAAAGCTTTGTTCTAAGCTACACGCCTGAATGAATATAACTTTCCAGGTGCGAAATAGTAGCTTGTTGCAACAGAATTGTTTCCTTTACCACATCACTCATCGAAATAATACCGGATAGTCTGTCATTATCAAACACAGGCAGGTAACGAATATTTTTATCGGTCATGATCTGCATGCAATACTCAATACTGTCGCCGGGATTCATGGCGGGCAAATC
>JANPGT010000210.1:0-6078 GCA_031424135.1 Chitinophagaceae bacterium | reverse complement strand
GTGCAGCACGGCAGACCCGGCATACACAGTATTTGAATCAAGAGGATCATAGGCAAAACAGGATGCCCCATTATCAAAATTGATTTGTTGATAAGTGTTTCCCCCATTTTTGCTTTGGTAAGTGCCTGTCATATCGCAACGCAAAAAAAAATCGCCGGGGGTATGAAAGGAAAAGGTAGGTATAAAGGTAGCTCCACCACCGCCTGGTCCCAGCCGCTGCCAGTGGCTGACCGCTTTATTTCCTTGCAGCTGTGCTATAGCGGACTTACACTGCCCCAGCAAAATGCATAGCAGTATATGCATGAACAGCGACCATTGTTGCGGGGGATGTAAACTAATTTGCATTGAAGGTTGAAGGTATTGCAAAATACCAGCCTTTGAAAATGGAAAAATGGCAGACTTTCTGGGCTATAGAAAAACATGATCGCCGGGAGTAGCAATTGTTACAATAGATATCACACGACGCAAAATACATTTCTGCCCTGGTTAGGCCCGTAGAAAAGTTTACTCAAAGCAGCACAAGATTATCCCAATTGTTCAGGTTCTGTGTTTGGGTGGCGCAGTAATGGTAAACAGGGTAAATAGCCCCGCTTGTTCATAACAGTTATCATAATCTTCATTAATTGTATGAACGACCTGCTGTCTGTATCTTTTTGGCGGTACCAGATACTGAAGACTTCTATCAGCATTTTGCCGGCCGTTTCCCTGTCCAGGTTAATTGTCCTTGATATGAACCCATAAATAGCAGGTCCATACTTATCGTACAGGTATTCAAATGGTGGTTGCGGGGTATGGGAGACTGCGTCGTTATGCTCAGCAAAAAGTAAAGACATGGTGGCTTTTGATTACCTAACAGGTTCCAAACCTATGCCAGTTACTAGTTTACAAGCCGCTGTATATTTCTTACCAATGATTGCATGTCAAAAGGTTTGGCAATATATGCGTCCGCTCCGGCTTCCGTAGCAATTTTTTGCCCTTCGGTGCTGGCAGAAATCACAATCACCGGCAATTTCTCGGTTGCGGGATTTTTGCGCAATGTTTTCAGTACCTGATCGCCGGACAAGACCGGCATCCACAAATCAAGCAGCACCAGGTCCGGCTTCTGCTTCTCGATGATACTATAAATATTCAGGCTGTTTTTTTCAGGGATGATGTGATAGCCCAGGGTTTCCAGGATAATCTCAAGCATATCCAGTATACCTTCATCATCGTCGCAAACAAGAATTGTTTTAGTCATAACTTAAGGAGTACGGTTGTTTAATGGAAGGGTAAAACTGAAAGTGGCGCCTCTGCCTTTTTCACTTTCTACCCATAGGGTTCCTCCATGGTTTTTAATAATCTGGTCGCATATATACAACCCGATGCCCATTCCCGGAAAACGTTGCTGAATATCACTCACCCGGTAAAACCTGTCGAAGATTCTTACCTGTTCGTCGGAACTGATGCCCATTCCCTTATCAGCCACCGAAACTTTAAGATAATCACTTACTCTTGAAACATGCACCGTTATTTCCTGCTGACCGGGGGAATATTTGATGGCATTGGACAGCAGGTTGTTTACCACCTGGATAATATGAGATTCGTCGCCATTATACAGGCTGTTACTTTGTCCTTTAACGGTAATGGCATGACTTTTAGAGGCCGCCTGTATGTTTTCAACCGTCTCTGCAATCATCCTGTCAAAATCAAAAAATTTTTTATGCAATTCCATATTCCCTGTCTGAATACGCGATACATCAAGCAACTCCGCAATCAGGTTGTTCAACCGGTCAACATGCAGGGCTGTCTTATCAATGGCAGTTTTAAATTTTTCACTGGCATCCTCCGGCATAATCCGGCTCATAATCTGCACATACCCTTTGATGGTAGTGAGCGGCGTTCTGAGCTCGTGGCTGGCTATGGAAAGAAAATCATCTTTGCGCCTTTCAATCTGCCGCCTTTCAGTAATATCTTCAATGGCAATCAATATCTGGTCTTTAAACTGTCCTTCCAGCTCAATACGGTGCGCATTCAGCAGCATTAACTTTTTACCGATGTATGGAAACTCATGCTCTACTTCAAACTCCTCCACCGGATTGTTACTGGGCAGAATATTCTCCAGCAGATCCTTCAGGCGCTGAATATCCCACTGGCCATTTCCCAGCTCGTATAGAATCTTACCTTTTGTCTCCTGCCGGGACACCTTAAATGTTTTTAAGAAATGTTCATTAACATCCAGCACTTTTAATTGCGGGTCAAGTACTATCAGGCTCTCCCGCAGGGTATGAATTATACTTGCAAGATACTGCTCGCTCTCTTTCAGCAGCGAGGTGCGTTCTCTCACCTTCAGCTCCATTTCCTGCTGGTGGTAGATAAGTTCCAGTTCCGCTTTCTTTCTTCTGGTGATATCATTCTGTACGCCAATAAAATACAATACCCCTCCGTTGTCATCAAAGACAGGCGACATGTATAGCTCATTCCAAAACAAACTACCATTTTTCTGGTAATTCCGTATTTCAACCGAGCAGGATTTACCCTCTGCAACAGCCTCCCGCAGGATCTCTCTTTCTTTCTGGCTGCGGTCTTCCCTTTGCAGGAACCTGCAGTTATGGCCGATGATTTCTTTGCGACTGTAACCTGTCATTTTTTCGAACGCTGCATTGCAATAAACAATAGGATTGTCCGGCTGTCCATTGTCAGTAATTATAATCCCCGAAATGGACGCATCAAGGGCCTTGATAAGTAATTCAAAATCGTTCCGCAAGTTTCCCTGGGACAGGGAAAAGGAACTGTTTCCCGACATTGTATTTCCAATAACTGGTCTCGTCATTATGTATTAAATAATTGTACGAAACCAAATTCAAGCAAAACAATGCCATTTTTAATTCTTCGGAAAATCAACCGCTTCTAAGGCAGAAACCGCAGAAACCTGTTGACTATTTTTCCCGATTTGAGGAATGCTAAATAAAAAACGGGGGGAATTATTATTGCCGGCAGCACGGGTGAAAGCACATTGCATGCTTCAAAAAAAGGCGCGGGGTAAGGCCTTCAAACCAGGTAGTTATTTAAAGTGTTTCAAATGCACGCAGCAGGCTGTATAACTACCCAATCTTCCCCACCGCTGCATTTTTCTCTTTTTTGAACCAGCCCAGTACAGCAACCTTACCTACCGGATACCAATCTTCCAATTTTTTCTTCAGCCATTTAGACAATATTTCAAAAACAATAAATCCAATGACAACAGAAATAAGCAACTCAAGGTTACTATAAGTTTTCCTGTCTATTACTGTCCTTTTAGCCGCCAGGCCCCATAGGTTCCGGATGCTGCGTGTAACAAAAAAATGAGCTACCAGCTTTGTAGCAGCCATGCCAATAATAAACCCTATAAAATTGGCAATTACATTATCGTAGAGATACCTAAGAAAGTTTTTTATACCAGCATAGTTCATAAGACGGGATTTTAGGAAATCAAAATAGTAATTATTTTCCAGAATTGCCAGTGTACTGAGAAGATTGCTGGAGTAAATATCCTGATTGTACGCTATAACAATGTGTTAGCTGTCTTTCTCCTGCTGCAGCTGGTAAAGTTTGATGTATTTAAGAAAGGTACCGTGGGCGGTATTGATAGAGATTACAAACCCGGAAAAACCATCCAACAGGGCCATACGTATAAAATAGCAGTGAAAAAAAGCCCAGAAAGGGTTTACCAGTATTTTAAACCAGGTACTGCGTTTCCCCCTTGCAAACATAGCGCCGGCAGCAATAGAACTGTATTTGTTATTTTTTCTTACATGCTCTTCAACAGAGGGAAAAGAATAGTGCAGGATATCGCCTTTGAGGTGCTGTATTCCATTAACATTATCTTTCAGCACTATCTTATCATGTGGATTCAGTCCGCTCCATTCTGCAAGTCTTTTATCAAAAAGCCGTATTTTTTGATCGGGGTACCAGGTGCCGGTGCGGATATAATGGCCGCAATAGTTGGTACAGCGGTTCATTATATAAGCCGGGGCGGAAAAATTGTTCTTCACTGCCATTATAGAATCAACCAGGTCTTTGTCAAGCGCTTCATCTGCGTCAAGGCTTAGTACATAGTCATTGGAAGCCATGCCCAGTGCTTTATTCTTCTGTTGAATAAATCCTGAGAATGAATCCTGCTGCACCCGTGCGCCTTTCCGCTTCGCAATCTCTACAGTGCGGTCTGTGGAATACGCATCCAGCACAACAATTTCGTCCGCTATTCGCTTCACCGAGTCAAGGCAGCGCTCAATATTTCCTTCTTCATTATAAGTAATCACCACAACAGTAAGTAAACACATAACTGAAACAATAAAATATTTTTCTGACAACGCAGTAAAATTAGCAAACAGTTCTGCCGCGAAAAATTTTACACCCACTTAAAAGTTTATTATATTTTTTTGCAGACGCAACGTTTTCAAAAAAAAACCGCTCACCCATTCAGGGTAGCAATTTTCTTGCCCTTCTCTGGAAAGCTGGCATGTTCTTTTCAGATACTGTCCGGTAAGCAGCCGTTTTCAAAAAAAATCATAGCGATTGTATGCAGGTTTGTTGCTGCCGGAAAATTTCCGGGGCATTTACGCAGAACCGAAAAATTTGCCATGCCATGGCCCAATGTTTTAACAAATTTTAAAGAATTCAGGTATTTGTATGAAAGACGTAAGTGAAATTGATATGGACATTTGCGTGCTGATACCCTGTTATAATAACCTCCAGGGCCTTATTGCTGCTGTAAACAGCATAAGGTATGATCCCGTACACATGCAGATACTGGTGGTTGACGATGGAAGTACCATACCCATTGCAACAGCCCTGCAGGAGATTTCACTTGATAACCTTATACCCATTGAAATACTGCGGCTGCCGCAAAACCAGGGCATTACCGTGGCACTGAATGCCGGTCTTGACCATATCAGCACGCACTACAGCCCTGCGTTTATTGCCAGGCTCGATTGTGGAGATACTTGTGCGCCGGGCAGATTTTACAGGCAGACTGCATTCCTTAAAGATAACCCCGACGTGCAGCTGCTCGGGTCCTGGTGTTATTTCCGCGACCCAGGTTCCGGCAACAGCTATTCTTATATTACGCCAACACAGCACAGGTGGATAAGGAGAAGCATGTATTTCAGGAATGTATTCATTCATCCCACGGTAATGTGGCGGCCAAACGCAGGCTATGAAATAAAATATCCTGAGAAATACCCGCATGCAGAGGATTATGGCCTGTTTTATGATATGGTAATCAGGTCCAGGTCGGCGATACTCGCCGAATTTCTGGTTACCTGCCAAATTAACCCCGGCGGCATTACGCTGAAAAACCGGGCTGGCCAACTAAGAAGCCGGCTCAAAGTAGTTTGTGATTATGGCAGCAATAAACTGCTGGTTTTCCTGGGCGCCGTTAAACTTTATACATTGCTGGCCATCCCTTACCGTGTTATACACCTGTTAAAAATGCAGCTGTATAAAACATAGCATCATTAAACATCATCAAGCAGCAAGTATGTATCCTGCTATTTTTTTTGCTTACCTCATTGTTTATGAATATTGTACACGTAATAGAACCCCTGGCGGGCGGCATGGTAACGTTTCTGAAATCACTTACCGAAAACATGCCGGCTGAAACCCACCTTATTGTGCACGGGCGCAGGGAGCACGCGCTGCCACTGGCCGGGGTAAAAAAGCAGTTCTGCCATTTGCCTGTAAAATTTATTTTCTGGAAGTCTGCATGCAGAAACCCCCACCCATGTAAAGACATAGCTGCTTTTATAGAGCTGTATGTGATATTAAGAAGGCTGAAAGAAAAAAAACTGACCGATGTCGTGCACCTTCATTGCTCAAAAGCAGGATTTATTGGCAGAATAATCTGCCGGATGCTGGGGTTGCAGCATATCGTATTGTACACTCCCAACGGCGCTTCTTTTTCCAGCGGCACTTCAAAAGCTGCCAATATGGTGTACAAACAAATGGAAAAATTCGCAGCCCTTTTTGGTGGCAAAGTAGTATGCTGCTCGCCCTCTGAACAAAAAGCCTACCTGGATGCCGGCATCAGCGCCATTACGATTAACAACGGCATTAACTACG
>JANPGT010000209.1:0-2208 GCA_031424135.1 Chitinophagaceae bacterium | reverse complement strand
TGCTTCCCATGTAGGTATAGAGTTTAAATACATCAGCGACCAGAAGAAAGTAGACTGGCTCACCAACGAAATAGAAAAGAAGTTCCTGGAACCCCTGCCACTGGAAAAGAAGAAAAGAATACTGGAAAAACTGAACCAGGGGGTAATGTTTGAAAAATTCCTGCACACCAAATATGTTGGGCAAAAAAGGTTTTCGCTGGAAGGCGGAGAAACCACCATTGCCGGACTGGATGCCATTATTAACACCGCTGCCGACAATGATGTACAGGAAGTGGTGATTGGTATGGCGCACCGCGGAAGACTGAATATACTGGCCAATATCATGGGCAAGACCTATGAGCAGATTTTCAGCGAATTTGAAGGCACCGCCAAAATGGACCAGACCATGGGCAGCGGCGACGTAAAATACCATATGGGTTACGGAAGCGAATTAACTACCCCTTCCGGCAAAACCATCCACCTTAAATTAATGCCAAATCCTTCTCACCTGGAAGCCGTAGACCCCGTGGTAGTAGGCTTTGCCAGGGCCAAGGCCGATGTACTTTATCACAGCGATTACGATAAAATTTTACCGATACTGATTCATGGAGATGCTTCAGTAGCCGGCCAGGGCATTGTATACGAAGTTTTACAGATGTGCGACCTGGATGGCTATCTTACCGGCGGCACTATCCACTTTGTGATCAATAACCAGATTGGCTTTACCACCGATTTTGATGATGCCCGCAGCTCTGATTATTGCACCTCGCTGGCTTCTGCCGTGCATGCCCCCGTGCTGCATGTAAATGGAGACGACGCAGAAGCCGTGGTGAAATGCGTAGAAATAGCCACCCGCTACCGCCAGGAGTTTAACGCCGATGTGTTTATAGATATGGTTTGCTACCGCCGGCACGGACACAACGAAGGCGATGATCCCAAGTTTACCCAGCCACACCTGTATGCATTGATAGAAAAACATCCCAACCCCCGTGAGGTATATACCACCCACCTGCTGGAAAATGGTGAGGCCGATGCCAAAGAACTGGCAAAAGACATGGAGAAGAAATTCTGGGGCGACCTGCAGGAACGCCTGGACGAGGTAAAGCAAAACCCCCTTCCCTACCACTATCAGCAACCGGAATTGGTATGGAAGAGCCTGCGGCGCGCCACCCAGGAAGATTTTGATCAATCGCCCGTGACAGCTGTTAGCGAAGCCGATTTCAAAAAAGTGTTTGATGCATTGATGGCCTGGCCGGAAGACTTCAAACCATTAAAAAAAGTAGAAAAGATAATACAGGATAAAATAAAATTATTTAACGAAGAGGGCAAGCTTGACTGGGCTACCGGTGAGCTGATGGCCTATGGCAGCCTGCTGCTGGAAGGGCACGATGTAAGAATGAGCGGACAGGATGTACGCCGCGGCACTTTCTCTCACCGCCATGCGGTGTTGCGCGATGAAGTGTCTGACAAAGCCTATAGCCGCCTCAGCAGGATTGAAGGCGCCAATGGCGAGTTCAGGATTTACAATTCATTATTGAGCGAATACGGGGTGCTGGGTTTTGAATATGGTTATGCCATGGCCAATCCCAATGCGCTGGTATTGTGGGAAGCACAATTTGGCGATTTCTGCAATGGCGCACAAACCATGATTGACCAGTTTATTGCGGCCGGTGAGCAAAAATGGAACAGGATGAACGGCGTAACCATGCTCTTGCCCCACGGCTACGAAGGACAGGGACCAGAACACAGCAGCGCCAGGCTGGAGCGTTTTTTACAGCTGTGCGCAGAACTAAATATGGTAGTGACGAATATTACCACCGCCTCCAATTTCTTCCATTTGCTGCGCAGGCAGGTAAAATGGTCTTTCCGCAAACCACTGATAAATTTTTCACCCAAAGCCAATCTGCGTCACCCGGGCAGCTATTCGCTGAAGAGCGAGTTCCTTTTCCGCCGTTTCCAGGAAACATTGGATGATACTTTTGTAACAGACCCTGCACAGGTGAAAAAAGTACTTTTCTGCAGCGGTAAAATATATTTCGATTTGGCCGAGCGCCAGCAAAAAGAAAACAGGAAAGATACTGCCATCCTGCGCGTAGAGCAATTGTACCCGCTGCCGGTAAAGCAACTGGAAGCGCTGTATGCAAAATACAACCGGGCTACCTGGTTCTGGGTGCAGGAAGAACCGCTGAATATGGGCGCCGCTTCCTTCCTGCAGATGAACCTGAAGAG
>JANPGT010000208.1:0-3794 GCA_031424135.1 Chitinophagaceae bacterium | reverse complement strand
GATTAGCATTAAATCCTCCTTTTTTAAGGTTGGATTTTTTGCCAATGCCGCTTGCTTAAACCGTATGATGTCACCAATGCTGTTTTTGCCGGCGAAATAGGTTGTACCGTATTGATTATTTTTCATTGCCATTTCAAGACTGCCGTGATAATAGAAAACTCTGTTGTTTGAAACTGGAATGATGGTGAGCGCTGTGCTTTCCCCCAATTGATTTATCTTCTCTTTTCCCGCTGGCAAAAATAAATCCATCTTCTTTGGCTTACTCATGGAGGTGGTAAATACAAAAAAAGTAATCAGTAGAAAACCCAGGTCCACCATGGGCGTTAGATCTACTTTGGTAGATAATTTTTTGCTGCGGCGTACGCCACCCTTCTGTCGGTTGTGACCGGCATTGCTGCTTATTTCTGCCATAAAGTTTGGTTTGGATGAAGAAGAATACTTACTTCTATGAGATACAAACAGATGCGGATTCCATAAAATTATGGTGGCCGGTGAAGGCGCCTTGGCCAGGGAAGTCAGGTGTTTACGGTTGTTGAATAAGAGCTATAAACCATATGCCGGTTGGTTGCGTGGATGCACCGGTTCTGCAGCAATTAATAAAAAAAAAGAGAACAGCAAAGTGTTCTCTTTTCTACAGTCGCTATTGGCGGGTGAAGACAGCCAACCACGAAATATGATTAAAATTCAGCATTCTTGGGTGTACGCGGAAAAGCAATTACGTCGCGGATATTGGTCATGCCCGTTACAAACAGCACCATTCTTTCAAAACCCAATCCAAACCCAGCATGCGGCACCGCGCCAAAACGGCGGGTATCCAGGTACCACCACATTTCTTCTTTGGGAATATGCATTTCATCCATTCTTGCTTCTAGCCGGTCCAGTCTTTCTTCACGCTGCGATCCACCCACAATCTCACCAATACCAGGGGCAAGAATATCCATCGCGGCCACGGTTTTACCATCATCGTTCTGGCGCATGTAAAAAGCTTTAATGTCTTTGGGATAGTTGGTTAAAATTACCGGCTTCTTAAAATGCTTTTCCACCAGGTAACGTTCGTGCTCACTCTGCAGGTCAACCCCCCATTTATCTACCAGGTATTGGAATTTCTTTTTCTTGTTGTGATTGCTTTCGCGCAGAATGTCAATTGCTTCTGTATAAGTAACGCGTTCAAAACTATTGTTCACCACAAATTCCAGCTTCTCTATCAGCCCCATTTCACTGCGCTTATCCTGCGGCAGCGCCTTTTCTTCTTCTGCCAGCCGCTGCGCCAGGAAGTCCAGGTCCTCGCGGTTGTGCTCCATGGCATATTTAATAATGTATTTTATAAACTCTTCGGCCAGGTTCATATTGTCTTCCAGGTCGCAGAAAGCCATCTCGGGTTCTATCATCCAGAACTCTGCCAGGTGGCGGGCGGTATTGGAGTTTTCTGCACGGAAAGTGGGTCCAAATGTATAAATCTCACTAAAAGCCATAGCCGCTAATTCGCCTTCCAGCTGCCCGCTTACGGTAAGGTTGGTGGCACGGCCAAAAAAGTCTTCCTTAAAATTTACGGTGCCGTCTTCATTACGGGGTGTTTCGTCAAAAGGCAGGGTGGTTACTTTAAACATTTCACCGGCGCCTTCTGCATCGCTGGCTGTTACAATGGGAGTATGCAGGTATACAAATCCTTTCTCATTAAAAAACTGGTGAACAGCAAATGCCAGGGAATGCCGAATGCGGAATACGGCGCCAAAAGTATTGGTACGGAAGCGCAGGTGGGCTTTCTCGCGCAAAAACTCCAGGCTATGCTTTTTTGGCTGCAACGGAAATTTTTCTGCATCACAATCGCCCAAAATTTCTATCTGGCTGGCTTTAATTTCTACTTTCTGTCCCTTGCCTACAGAGGCTACGGTTTCGCCGGTTACTTTTAAAGAGGCCCCGGTAGTAATGCGTTTCAGCAAAGCCTCGTCAAATTTGCCCAGTTCTGCCACCACCTGTATATTATTATTAGTACTGCCATCATTCAACGCTATAAACTGGTTGTTGCGGAAGGTGCGCACCCAACCCATCACTGTCACTTCCTGGCCGGTTTGCTCGCTGGCCAGCAGATCTTTTACTTTGGTCCGTTTGTTAAACATATCCGGGAATTTTAGGACTGCAAATATAAGCTATTAGCTATTAGCCGTTAGTTATGAGCAGAAGGCGGTTTATCGATGGCTAATAGCTTCCCCACATAACATTCCGGTAACATTGGGGTCACAATTCGTTAATACTGCATTAACAGGGTGGTAACATAGCGAGGGTAGTTTTGCGGCATCAAATCAATCTTTCAAACTCGTGAGAAAAAAGAGCCTGTTATTTTGCTTACTATTGATGTCTGCGTTAATCACCGTAGCCCAGACGGGAAAGCTTGCCGGTAAAATCCTGAACGCTAAAAATGAACCACTGGAAGGTGTTACCATTAAAATAATAGGCGCCAGCGGCGGCGCTACTACCGACCAGGCCGGCCAGTATTCTATTACGCTCAGCACCGGAAAAAAATATGATATAGATTTCTCCGCTGTTGGCTACGCGTTAAAAGCCATCAGTGAAATTGAAGTAAAAGAAGGCCAGGTTACCAATCTTGATATTGTGATGGAAGTTGCAGGTAAAAGTCTTACCGGCGTAACTGTAACCGGTACCCGCTCTTCTGCAAGAAAAGAAACCGTTAATTCACTTATCCAGTTTCAAAAGAATACCAATACGGTAGCGGCGGTAGTGTCTGCAGAAGCCATCCGCCGCTCACCGGATAAAAACACCGGTGAAGTACTGAAACGCGTACCGGGTACCAGCATCCAGGAAGGAAAATACCTGGTGGTACGCGGCCTGAGTGATCGCTATAATGTTGCCATGCTGAACGGTATCCAGCTGTCAAGCACAGAGCCTGACAGGAAAGCGTTCTCTTTCGATATTATCCCGTCTTCCATGATTGATAATATCATCATCAACAAAGCCTTTGTTCCTGAATACCCGGGCGAATGGGCCGGTGGCCTTATACAGGTAAATACCAAAGACATTCCTTCTACCAGCTTCTTCAATGTTTCACTGGGTACAGGTTTCAATACACAAACCATTGGTAGTAAATTTTATACCTACCAGGGTGGTAAATACGACTGGTTGGGTTTTGATGATGGCACCCGCGGATTGCCCGGCGGTACGCCTGCTAAAAAAAGTTTCGGAGAACTGTCCGATGTTGATAAAATAGCCATCGGTAAAAAAATAGCCGGTCCCAATGCTATCAAAGAAGCCGGTATTCCACTAAATGAATCTTTGCAGTTAAGCGGTGGTTTTAATACCAAAGTATTGGGCAAGAAATTCGGTGCTATCCTGGGCTTAACCTACAACCGCAGCATGCGCAGGAATGTTTTTCAGAATAATATCTGGAATATCAACAGGGGCAACCCCGATTTTCAACCCAGCTTCCTGTATTCCAACAATAAATACACGCAGGACGTGCTGGCAGGCGCGCTGGCCAATTTCTCTCTTCAACTGAACAGCGATAACAGGATTTCTTTCAGAAACATACTTAACGTTAATACCAGCAATTATACTACCCTGCGTACCGGAAAAGACTATGAATTTGACCCGGTAAATGGTGAAAACATCCGTGCAAGGGAACTGGGCTTCCGTGCCAATACTTTTTTCAATACACAGGTAAACGGCGAGCACAGTATCAAAGTAGATAATTTTAAAACCAAGCTGGACTGGTACGGCAGCTTTACCATTCTTGACCAGTACATTCCTCAACAGAGAAGGGTGCAGTACAACCAGGATCC
>JANPGT010000207.1:0-2406 GCA_031424135.1 Chitinophagaceae bacterium | reverse complement strand
GCAGCAATGGATAGCAGCTGCCCTGCAGGAAAGAGTGGAACAGAAACGAATGCCCTTTGTGATTATTGAAAAGGACAACAATACCATCTGCGGCTGCACCAGTTTTGGTAATATTTCTTTCTATGATAAGCGGATCGAAATAGGATGGACCTGGCTGAGCACTGCTTTTATGGGAACCGGCATCAACCATCATGCAAAATTTGTGTTGCTGAGCTATGCTTTTGATGCCCTGCGCTTTGAGCGGGTTGAAATAAAAACGGATAACCTCAACGAACGCGCCAAAAAGGCGCTGGTGCATATTGGTGCTACAGAAGAAGGCATACTGCGCAGTCATATGCTGATGCCGCACGGCCGCCGGCGCGACAGTATCTATTACAGTATCTTAAAAGAAGAATGGGAAACCGTGAAGATGCTGTATTTCGGAGATGTTGCGTGAAGGCAGATTACCATAGTTGATTAATTTTCCCGGCAATGACTCCCGCAGGAGATCTTGTGTATTACGCGCCAGTATCCATCTATTAGAAACGGTCGTTCATAAAGCGAATTATAAACGCATTATTCCAAACAATCTGCGCTGGTTAATTATCATTCCATCTCCAGAACCAACAGTTCATGTATCCTGTCCATTATCTGCTTCAGCGGTGCTGTAGTTTCGTGCCGTAAATAAGTCTATCTATGAAGTCAGTAATATACCTATTGGTGCTGGTGTCGTTTGCAGGTGCTTCCTGCAAAAAAGATCCGGTTCAGGAACCGCCGGCTGCCAGTCCTGTGCTGTCTGTAAAACTAAACCCTGCATTTCTTGGAGCAGCGCAGGCAGATTCTGCCATTGCTACCTGGAAGCAGGGTGCTGTTGAGCAGGTTGTGCGCATGCAGCTGCGCAATGATTCCCTGCTGGCTCCTTTGGGTTCATTTGCAGCCGGAATGGGCGAACTGAGAATTTAAATTTTTTCCAATAAAAAGTTGAGCAACCAATATTTTACAGAGTGGCTGTTTAAAAAGACTATTTCAATAGAAAAGACAAAGGCTGTCAGTTACACAGGCCCGAAAACATTTTTTGATACAAGCTGGTTACCGAGGGTGCTTTTAAAGGATGGTATTGGCCACGCAGCTTTATTGGGATTAAGGCCGGAGGATCCCTATTTTCTGGTAAAAGATCTTCAGCAAAATGTGGTAAGCCTGAGTGTGGAGAAAGCCTATTGGCAAACCAAAGGTGGTGTGCAACAGGTAGGTGGCGGTGTTTTTACCTGTAAGACGGGTTGTGTAAACGGTAATGGAGATGTGGAGAATTTTCAATTCTTTCATTTTCTTCCTAACCAGATTGGTGCGCGCAACTGGAACCATATATCACTTACTGTTTTGTATGAGACAGATCCTAACGGCGGTGGTTGGCTGCTTACACTGGAGCATGAACCCTGAGATTGGTATAGCTGTATTGAAAAGAGGAGACGTTCTGTCTCCTCTTTTTTATTCACCTTCTGCTGTATTCTTTTTCTTCCAGCTTCTGTGTTTGGCGCCGTCCATTTTTACAATCTTCGGCGTGAAGGTGCCCAGCACCTCTACCAATGCTTTTTGCGATTGCATTACTTCATGAATGTCTTTGTAAGCAAAGGGTGATTCATCCAGTCCGCCGCCCAGCAACTTCACACCAAACTTTTTCAGTTCGTCTTTAAACTGTTTGTCGGTTACGGAGGCAATGGCCCTGGTACGGCTCATCTTTCTACCCGCACCATGCGAAGCAGAATTAACGGCAGCCGCTGCTCCCTTCCCTTTTACAATAAAGCCATCAGCCGTCATTGAGCCGGGAATGATACCCAGCACATTTTTACCGGCTGGTGTTGCGCCTTTACGGTGCACAATTACTTCACGCCCTTCCCATTGTTCTTTCCATGCAAAATTGTGGTGATTCTCTACCATCTTCAACGGAGCACGCCCCAGTTGCCTGGCAATTTTTTCATGAATGATATGGTGACAGGCTGAAGCGTAATCACCCGCAAGGTTCATGGCTATCCAATACTCTATGCCAGCTTCTTCATCTAAGGTTAACCAGGCAAGGTTTTTTGCTTCCTGCGGCAAACGTCTTTTGTCGATGGCCAGTTTGGTATAGTGATTGGCAATATTGGCGCCCAGGGCCCGTGAACCGGAATGCGATAACAGTCCCAGGTAGCTACCGGCTTCTACACCCAATACCGCATCTTTTTCTGCAATCTGCACTACACCAAATTCCACAAAATGATTACCCGATCCGGAAGACCCGAGTTGTTTCCAGGCACGGCCCTGCAGGTTTTTCAATAATGGCAGCTGGTTGAAAACTTCGCTGTCCATTACCGGGTGGTCACTTACGCGGTCAAACTGACCGCCGCTGCCAAACAAAGTAGCTTCATTGATCTCACGGGCAAAGTAAGCCTC
>JANPGT010000206.1:0-1681 GCA_031424135.1 Chitinophagaceae bacterium | reverse complement strand
CGGCCAGCATACCATGTTCATTGACCAGGTATTTGCAGAAATTCCAGCGGGGCGGGCGGCTGTTCCACCCATTCTGGTCGGGGTCTGTAAGCCAGCTATACACCAGGTCCTGCGCTGCAACGGGTTTCACCACGCATTTTTTAACAATGGGAAAGCTGACCCTGAAATTTTCCTGGCAGAAGAGCGCGATGGTATCATCATTGTTTTTTTCTTCACCAAAATCGTTGGTAGGAAAAGAGATAACCACCAGTGCCCCGTTGTATTCTTTGTACAGTTGCTGCAACTGGTCAAACTGTTCAGTGAACCCGCAGCCGGAAGCGGTGTTCACCAGCAGCACTTTCTTGCCCCGGAGGGTGCAAAAGTCCAGCATACTGCCATCGTGCAACTCAGCCTGCAATGCATAAAACGACACCTTCGGCACCACGGTGTCATTTAGCAGCACCATAGATTTATTGGGCGATATCCTGGACAGGCGCACATAGGCCGGGTAAACAAAACGTAAAAATTCTTGCCTGATGGTCATGGGATATATTTGATTAATGGGCTGAACAGCTACAGTAAACGCTGTAATCGTAGGATTGTTGAAGAAGAGGGAGATTAAAATTAGGGTGGGGGCTGCTGGGTTACGTGGAAATACATGGTTGGGTGAGAGGGGTAGGTGATGTGGAAAGGCGTTAGTGCTTTGCATATTGCCTATTTATTCCCTCTCGTTATTCCGGCTCCCCTTCGTCATTCGTGCTCCCTTTCGTCATTCCTGCGCAGGCAGGAATCTACACAGTGCCTTTACGCAGAAATATTTTGGCGTAAATAAAATAGGCAATATATTCATAGCCATGCTTCCTTTCATACCTGTCAGGCGGGCTTCTCGACGGTTTATTCTGATAGGTGGATTTTGGCTGCTGTTAAAAACCAGATTGATAAGTGTTTGTAAACGATTTAAAATGTTTGACAGACACACAGACTAAAGACTGAGCAGATACATCATTGAGTTAGCATCAATTTTATGACAACACGAATAGCAACAATATTTGTAATTTTTAGTCTGATCGCAACGGCCGTTTACGGACAGGTATTTGAGCCTTTGGACATAGCGAAAAAGATATTTGGGAAAGACAGTTTACCCAATATTGACAGTTTCATTTCGGGTGAGTATAAAGGAAGGCCCAACGGACAAGATTTGCAAAGCGGGTCAATTACAAAATTTATATTACTGGGGCAGACAGAAAAAACGGCGGTTGTCGCAATGACTATTTTGGACTCGTCAGGTAAAGGACTTGACACTTATTTGCACTTTGAGAAAGAAGCGAACTGGAAAATGATTGCATTCAGGGCATTGGCAATGACCGGAATCATTGAGCAGGTAAAAATTGAACTTGAAAAAATGACATCACAGCAAGTAGACAAAATTATTGCCAGGTCTAAAAAGAAGAAGAAAGATGATTATTCAATGTTTACTTCAAGAGAAGATTATGAGTTTCAGTTAGGCAATGCAAAACTGACACTTGAATTGGACGAAAATATTGCAAAACATTTTTTGATAAATCAAGCAGCATTTGAGCGAATCAAAAATCTTGCTTTAAAGCAACTGGAAAAAGAAAAAGCAGACGAAGAAAGAAGCATGAAACTTATTGAAAACCTAAAATCGGACTACCAAAAACTTTTTATTTCCTCGGTTTCAACA
>JANPGT010000205.1:0-5983 GCA_031424135.1 Chitinophagaceae bacterium | reverse complement strand
CCGGAAATAACGGAATATTGTTTTTAATAAATACATTTGAACGGGGAAGCAAAAGCACTAAAAGCTAATAGCTATTTTTCGGGTAAGATTTTTGCTGTTACCACATACTCATCATTTACTATATATGAAAAAATCAGTCCGTATTTTCTGGTCGGTTGTTGGCATTGGCACCGGTGCATTCATACTTTTTATGGTGCTGCTCAATTTTGGTCTTTTTGGCGAAATGCCTTCGCTGGAAGAACTGGAAAATCCATCTGTATTGCAGGCGTCTGAAATACTTGCCAATGACGGCACCCTGATGGGTAAGTACTACCTGGACAAAGGTAACAGGAGCTATGCAAAATACAACGATATCTCCAGGCATGTAGTGGATGCATTGGTGTCTACAGAAGATGTTCGTTTTTATGACCATTCCGGCATTGATGCAAAGGGAGTTATAAGAGCAGTGGTACACCTCGGAAAAGATGGAGGTGCCAGTACCATCACCCAGCAGCTGGCGCTGAATATGTTTAATGAGCGTTCTAAAAATCCCCTGATTCGTATCGTTCAAAAGCTGAAGGAATGGACCATCGCTGTTAAACTGGAACGGAATTTTACAAAAGAGGAAATTATTGCACTCTACCTTAATGTAGTGCCATTTGGAGATAATGTATATGGTATCCGCAATGCATCACTGGCATTTTTTCAAAAAGAGCCCGACAGACTGGACATCGTTGAGTCAGCCGTACTGGTGGGCATGCTGAAAGGCAATACACTGTACAATCCACGCACCCATCCGCTGGCTGCGTTTAACAGGAAGAATACGGTAATTGAGCAAATGGAAAAAAACAATGTGCTTACTGCGGAAGAATCAAAACAACTTAAACTAAAACCAATCAAGCTCAACTATAAAAAGCAGGATGAAAGTGCCGGGCTGGCACCCTATTTCAGGGAAGAACTGCGCGGTGATGTAAAAGCCTGGTGCAAGGCGCACATTAATCCGCTTACCAATAAGCCCTATGATATCTACCGCGATGGATTAAAAATTTATACTACCATTAATCCCCGCATGCAGCTGTATGCAGAAGAGTCAGTGGCCCGGCACATGCCCACACTGCAGAAAGTATTGAGTTCACAAAGCTCGCTGAAAACAGGAAAAGTCTGGAAGGGTTTTGAAAATGTGCTGGAGAAAGCCATGAAGAACAGCGACCGCTGGAAAAACATGAAGGAAGATGGGTTCAGCGACGCCGACATAAAAAAATCTTTCAACACCAAAACCGAGATGAAGGTATTTGCGTGGAATGCCCAGCGTGAGAAAGACACCCTGATGACCCCGGCAGATTCTATTAAGTACCACCGGCAGATGCTGCAAACTTCTTTTATGGTAATGGACCCTATTACCGGTGAAGTAAGGGCCTGGGTGGGTGGCATTGATTTCAAGAATTTTAAATACGACCACGTAAATATTGATACCAAGCGCCAGGTGGGTTCTTCCATCAAACCATTTTTATATTGCGAAGCGATAGAAGAGGCCGGCTTTACCCCCGAAACACCGGTAGAAAATCAGGCGCAAAACTTTCCCGGCTATGGCCTGGTGCCGGCCAAGGGTGGTTGTGGCAAAGGCGGTGGTGTGGTATCTATGGCTACCGCATTAACATGGTCTATGAACTGTGCCTCTGCCTATATCATGAAGCAGGTGACGCCACAGCGTTTCTCTAATTTCATTAAACAGATCAATATCCCTACAAAAGTGGAAGCTTACCCTTCTATGGCGTTGGGCGCCTGCGAACTCTCTATGTATGAAATGCTCTGGGGCTATACCATGTTCCCCAACCGTGGCATTAATACCAAGCCTATTTATATTACCCGTATAGAAGATAAGAATGGCAATGTGCTGGAAAGCTTCCAGACCACTATGAAACAGGTAATCAGCGAGCAGGCGGCCTATACAATGGCCAGGATGATGCAGGGGCCGGTAGACTTTGGCACCGCAGCCGGCTTACGCGGACGTATAGGCGCCACAGAGATGGGCGGCAAAACAGGTACTACCAACGACAATTCTGATGCCTGGTTCCTGGGCTATACACCACAGTTACTGGCACCTGGATTGGTTGCGACGACCGGTTTATACGCCTGGAAGGCGGCCTGGGCTATGGCGGTAAGGCTGCGATGCCCATCTGGGAATATTTTTTCCAGAAAGTATATGCCGATAAAACCCTGGGCATCGACCGGGAAGCCACCTTCATGCAGCCCGAAAATATGAAGAACGAAACACAGATGGACTATTACCAGGATATTGAAAAGAATACTCCGCCAGGTGCTGAAGGTACAGACCAGGGCAATGGTGGTGCAGTCGATTATATCAATTTTGATAAAGACACTACCCGTGTACCTGTGGAGTCAAAACTCTCGTCCGACGAACAGAAAATCCTGAACGAGGCATCCAAACCTGGCAAAAAAGAGGATGTAAAAGAAGAAAAAAAAACTGAAGAAGAAAAAAAGAAGAAAGGTTTTTTTGGCAGGTTGTTTGGTAAGAAAGACAAGAAAAACTAACATAATTTATTGCGATATACAAAGGGAGGCATGCAGTGCAAGTTGCATGTCTCCCTTTTTTATTGTTGGAGCGAAGAGCTGCGCCCCTAATTGTTCGAAACGTATTCAGGACGAGTCAATGCCCGGAAGCGATTTTACGTGCCAAGGCTGCGCCTGCAGGGGCTATTTCTACAGTAACATAACAGTGGCATGATAAATTGCCTGTCTCCCTATTGCGTTTGATACACTGTTTGCATCTCTATCATTAAGGTTTTATACCATAACCTGAAAACCTGTCTAAATTGCCTATATTCGAACCAGCACCTGTTCATCTAAACCAACCAGCAACGCTTGCAAAATAATCAACGCATACTTTCCATAGACGCATTCAGGGGCATTACCATTTTTACCATGGTATTTGTAAATGAACTTGCCGCCATCAGGGATATTCCGCAATGGATGAAACACATGCCCGCAGATGCCGACGCCATGACTTTTGTAGATATGGTATTTCCCGCCTTCCTGTTTATTGTTGGCATGTCTGTGCCGTTTGCCTTACAAAACAGGCGGCAGAAAGGAGACAGCCTGCTGCAGCTGCAGGGCCATATCGCCTGGCGCACACTGGGCCTGCTTACACTGGGTTTCTTCCTGGTAAATGCGGAGGAAGGACTTAACGCAAAAGCTACCGGTCTATCACAGCATGCATGGCTATTGCTTTTTTATGCCGCTGCCATACTTACCTGGAACGTATATACTTTTAAAAACACCCGTTGGCAGTATCTGTTTCGTATCACTGGTGTTGGCGGACTGGCAATACTGGCTTTTATTTACCGCAGCGGAGAAAATGGCGCTGTTATCATGCACCCTCATTGGTGGGGCATACTGGGTTTGATTGGCTGGGCCTATTTGTTTACCTGCCTGTTTTACCAGTTGCTGAAAGGTAATATTATCCTGCTGGCAGCTGCCATTGCGCTTTGCACCTTCCTGTATATTTTGTTCAAACAACCTGTTATACAATCAAATGACTATTTCGGCTGGCTCAGGGGCCAGTCGGGTCATGCAGCGCATACCTCTATCGCATTGTGCGGTGTGGTATTGTCACGCATATTTTTTGACGGTACAAAAAGTAACAGCAACACGGGGCGCTTTATGCAGGCAGCGTTTTTTGTAGCGCTTCTTTGTTCTGCAGGTTATTGGCTGCGGCCTTATTACAAAATATCGAAAATATATGCCACGCCCACCTGGTGTTTGTACAGTGCGGCGGCCTGCTGTATCATTTTTTGCCTCCTGTACTGGATGATAGATATCAAAGGCAAAAGCAGCTGGACCCGTTTTTTCAAACCAGCAGCTACCAATCCGCTGCTCACCTATATTATACCCGGCATACTTTTTTCGTTTTTTTCCCTTACAGGCATCAGTATTTTCCCCCGGCAATTCCGGTTTGGCATACCCGGTATATTATGGTCGTTGTTTTTTGCCCTGGCCGTAATGTGGATCGCCATCGGACTGAATAAATTGAGAATACGCATGCAGTTGTAGGCTAAGAGGTAAAAGAAGAAAAAGAGTTTGGTTAGAATCTTTTGCAAAAGCATATTGCAGCACCGGGCATGCGGTATCAACAAACGGTTTAATCAAGCTTTTCTTTACAACTATTGTACCGGTACCAGTCTTACACAGTAGCCGCCACCGGAAGCCAGCCTGGCGGGCAACACCGTTTTATTGGTTACCAGCTGCTTGCTGATAAGCGTATGCTTTGGTACAGTGCCTGCGTCGGCGGCATCTGCATAAATCTCTGCGCTATATTTCCCGCTTTTTAGAAAAGCAAGCGGAATGCTTAATGAACGGGGTTGCCAATTGGTGATGCTGCCTATATACCATTCATTTCCCTTGCGGCGGGCAAGGGTTATATAATCGCCGGGAAACCCATCCAGCACTTTCAACTCGTCCCAGGTAGCAGGGCATTTCTTAATAAATTCAAATTCAGGCTGGCCATCGTAGGCTGCGGGATAATCAGACACCATTCCCAACTGCGCCTGGTATATAACATACAGCGCTGTATGATGAGCCCTGGTACCCATTACCATAGGCGCTTCGCTGCGTGCCACATAGTCTTCCCTGGTAACATTGTTAAACCCACCCGGAGTGAAGTCCAACGGACCGGTTAACATGCGTGTAAAAGCCAGCATCACGTGATTTTCCGGGTTATCCCTTGACCCACCTTTTGATTGCTCCATGCCCAGTACTGCTTCATAGTTCATTACATTGGGATAGGTTCTTTCCAGCCCAAACGGTTTTGTACAGCCATGAAAATCCACCATCAGGTGGAACTTTGCCGCAGCCGCTGCAGTACGGTAATAAAAATCAATACCCCCCTGATCGTCTCTTTCCACAAAATCTATTTTAATACCGGCAACGCCCCATTTTTCATAGAGCGCAAAAGCAGTATCCATTTGTTTGCTGACGGCTTTCGCATATAGCCATATCCATATTTTCACATTTTTAGCAGCCGCATACTCCACCAGTGCTGGAATATCTACCCTGCCATTCATTTTTGTAATATCTTTTATTACCCCATCGCTCCATCCTGCATCTACCAGCATATATTCCAATCCCGCCTTTGCAGCAAAATCAACATAATACTTCATGTTTTCGGTAGTGTAAGCATGTTTCCCTGTTGCATCAAGGCTGCCGCTCCACCAATCCCACGAGGCTTTGCCAGCTCTTATCCAGCTGCTGTTGCTGATGGCTGTAGCAGGACTCATGTTCATAACAGCGTTCGACTCCAGCAATTTTCCGGGCGTGCTGCCTATCATAATAACACGCCAGGCAGAATGCAGTTCTCCAGTGCCGGTTACCGCCATTCCTGAACTGTCTATATTGGGTGATAGCCTGGATAATAAAGTATGGCCCGACCATCCACCGGATGGATTGGTGAGGTACATGGAAGAATAGCCCTGCAAATCAGCCTCCGCAATTGCCAGCCATCCTGCACCGGGCACTTCGGCCAGTAGTGGAAGGCCCAGCAATACTGAACTTTTAACGCCTCCCTGGTTAGAAAAAGCACTCACCGGCAGCTTCAGGTATTCACTTTCATACATAGACTGGTAATGAGGCAATACCTGTGCATAAGTAACAGCATCTGTACTGAAATGGAACTCGGTATTTTCATTTCTTATGTAAAAACTGTCATTGGTATTTCCCGGCGCAGGCACCCGGTACCTGAGGGCAACAGCATCATTATACGCTCTTGCTTCAATGGTAAGTCTTCTTTGGGGTGCAGTAGTTTCCTGCAGCTCCAGTGATACAGCATTATACTGTTCATTTACATCCCTGGTCTTACCCACTACCAACTGGTAGCTTTGTGCAGCGGAGGAAGTGGTTGCATTAATAACACGAACAGCTGCTCCCAGTGGAGCAGCTCCTTTTATATCAAGACTAAGCGCCGATGGCTTTAGCAGCCATTTGCCATTGA
>JANPGT010000204.1:0-2976 GCA_031424135.1 Chitinophagaceae bacterium | reverse complement strand
GTAAAGTTTGCCGTCCAGGTTTACCATAGACCCTCCACCGCTGCCCAGGGGTAATTTTGCTACTAAGGTTGACCACTGACCGGTTTTGAAATTATAACAATCCACTTCCAGTACTGTTTTTTTGAAGAAAGACATAAAATTCTGCGGCTCATGGTAACTGGTATTTCTGCCACCTGCAACATACAGTTTGTCACCAATCACAGCTGCCGCGCAATGATCACGGATATGGGGCGCATCGGGCAAAGCCGTCCATTGACCCGTCTGTGGATCATACACATCAAACATATTGCTGGTGCCACTGGCATGGCCACGCTGTATGCCGGCCACCAGGTATAGTTTTCCTTTATAAACGGCGGCACCTGCTGCTGCCCGCTGTCTTTCTACCGGCAATGCGCCACCCTCTTTCCACTCATCTTTTTCAGTATCGTAGCTATAAACGGCTTTCAAATTGGGCTGCTCAGGGTATACCCCTTTGGTGAAAGCTTCCAGCACATATATGCTGTTTTGCCAGGTTACCGGCTGAAAATGATTTATATCGACCGGTGCTTTTTTCCTGCTGGTCCAGGTATTGGTGGCGGGATCAAAAACGTCTACCGGCAATTCGCCCCCACCCAGCAGGTAGAGCTTCCCATTGCAGGCGGCCATTCCACACTCGCTTCTGCCAGCGGCTGTATTATTCGTTTTTACTACCTGCCAGCTGCCGGCGTCTGTTTGCAGTCCTGTAAAAGATGCAAACAACAGCAAGTGCAAAAGGGGCGTATGGAATAGTGCCTTCATAATTATTGAGCAATATTTGTTACCTAAAATTAAGCACTTGCTGCAAATGCCTGTGCAAATTGAGGTTAAAGGCTTTTTTATCGCAGGTATTGACAGAAACGGTAAAAAACAGGCCGGTGAAAATTTCACCGGCCTGTGTAGTAAATTGCTGGCAATGATAGCTATTTCAACTTGCTGATTTGATCGTTGTAATACTTTACAGTTTGTATCACTGAAGGCAGGTTGCTGGGCAAATCTTCCGCATCGCGTTCAATATAAATATAGCCGTTGAAATGTTGCTTCTTCAGTTCGGCAAAAACACCGGGAAAATCAACTTTACCTGTGCCCACAGGTACGTCTTTCAGTTTCGGATCGTTAAACGCAGCAATGTCTTTCAAATGCACGATAAAAATATGGCCGGCCAGTTTCTTCACTGCTTCTACCGGGTCAATACCGCTTTTGGGCCAGTGCCCCAAATCAGCGCAAACACCAAAATTGGGGTGCCCCTTCAATGCCAGTAAAACTGTATCAGGGTTCCAATAGTGGCTTACGCCTTTCCAGTGCTCATGGATGGCTACTTTGATACCGTACACAGCGGCAAGACTGTCTATACTGTCCCACATAGTCAACGGCGGTTCCGTAGTTACATATTTAGCCCCCAGCTGCTGCGCTATATCAAACTGCTTTTTCCAGGAGCCTATGGTAGAATCACCCACTATATAAATTGACTCCAGTTTAAGTCCCTTGCCGGCAACCATTGCTTTTAATTTATCAATGCCGGCGGGTGATAATTGCAGTATCATAGAGTCCTTGAACGCAGGGCCCGTTTTTGCAAAAGTATTTGGTTCTATATAACTTAGATGGGCACTGTCTACTTTATCCAGTCCTGCGGGAAAGTTGAATGTGTGAAAGGTCCAGAGCGCCACCCCAAATTTCCAGTCCCTGGCCGGTTCTATGCCCGCGTGTGCAACAACTATTGAATCAGCTGTTGCTTTGCTGGCTGTTTCAGCACTATTGGAGCAGCTCATGAAAAACAGGCCCATAGTAAATAATGTAAGCATCGTTTTTTTCATTGCATGTTGTTTGAATGAGCGGAATACAGCAAGCATCCCGTTAATGACTTTTAATGCCATTAAGATAGGTATTTATTTATGAACGGTTAAACCGCCGGATTAAAAAGAAACTACCTTTAGTAAGCTTGTAAATCCAACCAGCTTCTTCATCCACTAACATCTTCATCATGAAAAAAACAACTGAAAAAACACTTGGTCGCCGTAATTTTCTTTTGTCCTCAGCCGGGCTTGTTACCGGTATGGCCCTGCTGCCGCAAATGAGTGGTGCCCAACCAGCCGCCACGGCAGCCGGTATCAATATCATTGGCCCGGTGGAAGGGTATTCACCCCAATTGGGCACTTTTGTATCTATGCTGAACTGGATGCGCGACAGCGTGGTGCGCGCCGTTAAAGGATTGAAACCTGAAGAACTGGATTTTTTGATGGACCCGAAATCCAATACCATCGGGGCCATGCTCTCTCACCTGGCTGCTACCGAAACCATTTACCAGGATCTTACTTTTTACAACCTGAAAGATTTCAGCGATGCCAATAAAAAAAGATGGAATGTAGCCATGGAACTGGGCGAAGAAGGCCGCAAACAAATTAAAGGCAATAACCTGGATTATTACCTTACGGCGCTGAAAGAGGTGAGGGAAAAATCTTTGGCAGAATTTAAAAAAAGAGACGATAAATGGCTGGCGGAAGTGGACCCGCATTTTTTTGGTAATGAACCCACCAATAATTACTGTAAATGGTTCCATGTGTGCGAGCACGAAGCCAATCACCGCGGACAAATGACCCTTGTAAGAAAAAGGTTACCGGGCAGTACGGGAAATGATTAACACGGGGAAAAAACGCCCTGCGCAGCCAACCGGCAGGCAAAATATTTGGGGCACCGGTTTTGCAAGTACAATGTAAAAAACATGCCCCGCCAGCAATATAAAAATCATATACGCTATTATTTTCCGCATCATTTCATCTTCTACCCTGCAGTTACGATTGCTTTGGTCATTTGTTTAAAAAATGGCTTGGCTAACCGCCCGGATGCCGATGTTTGGCTGATGATGGCTGCATTGGTATTTCTGATCGGCGCATTGTCATTCATGACGCGGCAGCATTATGCTTTAAACAACCAGGACAGGATAGTGCGGCTTGAAATGCGGCT
>JANPGT010000203.1:0-1888 GCA_031424135.1 Chitinophagaceae bacterium | reverse complement strand
CGGCGCCATCCTGATTGATGAAACCAGTTGCGTAACGGTGGGTGCCTGTATGATTGAATAAGTATTAAAAAGTTCCTGGTTCTTGCTTTGTATGCCAAGAACTATGAACTCAGAACTATGAACTCAGAACTATGAACTCAGAACTATGAACTCAGAACTAATGACTGTGGGAAAAGTAATCCTGTGCGGCGCCGGTTGCGGTGATCCGGACCTGATTACAGTAAAAGCTGCCCGCTGGTTGCAAAAGGCAGAAGTGGTACTGACAGATCGCCTGGTGAGCAATGAGATCATTCAGCGGTATGTAAGCGCCACTGCAGAAGTTATCTATGTAGGCAAGCAATGCCGCCGTGGTTTCTCCACCCCGCAGGAAACCATCAATGAAATAATGAAAGAACACGCATTGCAGGGCAAACTGGTAGTACGTTTAAAAGGAGGCGATGTTTCTCTTTTCTCCAATATACTTGATGAACTGCAGGTGCTGGCTGATAATAAAATTCCGTACGAAATTATACCGGGCATTACCGCCGCTACAGGCGCTGCCGCTTATGCAGGCATTCCTTTAACTGCAAGGGGTCATGCCACTGCAGTAAGACTGCTCACCCTGTATAAATCGGATGTGGTGACAGCTGATTACTGGAAAGACCTGGCTGCTACCAGCGATACATTGGTGTTCTATATGTCGTCTGAAACACTGGACGAAGTGGTAGCACAACTAACGGCCAACCATATTGCAACAGACAAATTACTGGCGGTAGTAGAACAGGCCACCACCCCGCTGCAGCATGTTCATATCTGCAATCTTTATCAGTACAATGAAAAAATGAAGGGCCAGCGTTTTGTATCGCCCTCATTGGTCATCATCGGCAAAGTGGTGGAACTGCAGCAACAGTTTGCCTGGTTGCCCAACAGCAACAGCAAAGAACATTACTTTAAACCCATGGGTAGCTTATTACAATCAACCAATACTACAGACAACGCCAAAACAAATGTTAGCAGAGCATAAACTAAAAAATCTACACGATCTTGTCAACGGTGCTTCCAAAGAAGAACTGGCCTGGATACATGGCTATATTGCCGGCCAGCTTTCTGCAGACACTGCCCAGCCTTCCGCGGCGCCTGCTGTCAGTAAAATAACCATTGCTTACGGCACAGAAACCGGTAATTCAAAACGGGTAGCCACCGACTTTGCCGCTAAAGCAAAAAAAGTGGGCATTCACGCCAAAGTAGTGAGCCTGGATCAATACCGGTTAAATGATCTGCCCCGTGAGGAATACTTCCTGACCATTATCAGCACCCAGGGAGAAGGCGAACCACCGGAAGCCGCTAAGAAATTTTATGACCATATTCATTTAAATGGCTTCAAACTGGACAAACTGAAATACAGTGTACTTGCACTGGGAGATACCTCTTACCCGCTTTTTTGCAAAGCCGGCGAGGACATCGATCAGCAATTGCAGAAACTTGGCGGCAGCCGCATCGCCGATATTCAAAGATGTGATGTGGAGTTTGATGAAGATGCCAACCAGTGGTTTACTACAGTGCTCAAAAAACTGACAGCGTCAGATCAGAAAGCTGCACCTGCTGTTATTACGGCTCCAAGTGCTGAAAAGAAAACTGCTGGCAAAAAATCATATAACGGCACGGTACTGACCAATATTAATTTGAACGACCGCGGCTCCAATAAAACCACCTGGCATATTGAAATTGCGGCGGATGGCGTGGAATATGAACCCGGTGATTCTATTGGTGTTGTACCTGAAAACCCCAGCCTGGCAGTAGAAAAAATTCTTTCCCTGTCAAAAGGTATTAACGCAGGTAAAACCATTGAATACAAAAAAGAGACCTATACCATTTTTGATCTCTTAAAATATAAGCTGAATGCCTCTCA